>NZ_JAGQBN010000029.1:0-18212 GCF_024345655.1 Synechococcus sp. Lug-A
TGCCGGGGCGGGAGGCGGCGGCGGCGGCGCACTCGCCTCGGGCGCGCCGCCACACCCCATCAGGCTGGAAAGCAGCAGCAGGGCTGCCGAAGCCAGGAACGTCTTCCCAGGCTTATTGGACAAACGGCAAGCCCCGAAGCAGGGACCGGAAGCGGAAAGCTGATCAGGACTGGCCATCGTCTCCACGCTCAACAAGATCCCTGAAGCGATCGAGATTGGCCTGCAATTCCTTGGTGACGATGCCGCCAAGGATGGAAGGCTCCATCAGTGGTGCGAGCACCCCAGGGAGTTCGTAGCTCACCGTCAGTCTGACGACAGTGTGCGAATCGCCCTGAGGATAAAAGCGAACGGCGCCTTTTGTGGGAAGCCCCCCCACCGATTCCCAGTGCAGTTGCTGGGCCTCGACACGCTGGGAGATGCGGGCCTTCCAGTGGAAGCGGAAGCCCTGGGCTGCCAGGGTCCAATCGGTGATGTCCGGATCGTCGAGGGTGACCACCGACTCGATCCAGCGCATCCAGCGGGGCATGGCCTCCAAATCACTCCACACCTCCCAGACCCGCTGCACCGGGGCCTTGATCTCCGTGGTGACGCTGTGCTCCAGCCAACGGCCCATGATCGTCAGGCCGCCGCGCCGATGGACGCCATCGCCACCGGCTGACCAAGAATCACCCCGGCCGCCAGGCGGCCGCTCATGGTGGCCCCCTCCATCGAATCGATGTAATCCTGCTTGGTGTAGCTGCCGGCCAGGAAGAAGTTGCTCACCGGCGTGCGTTGCTCAGGCCTGAACGGTTCCATGCCAGGAGCCTCCCGGTAGAGCGATTGGGCCAGTTTGACCACATTGCTCCACAGCAGCGTGAGTTGGCTGGCGGACGGAAACAACTCCCGCACCTGGGCATCGACGGCCGCCACGATCGTCTCGTTGCTCTTGGCGATCCAGGGATCTCCCGGAGTGAGCACGCACTGCAGCAGGGAGCCCTGGCCTTCGCGGCGGTAGTCGGCAGGGCTGGCCAGGGCAAGATCGGCGAAGCAGCTGAAATCGGCGTCTGCGGTGTACAGCAGGTTGTTCAGCCCGCTGGGGTGCTGAAGATCGGAGCGGGCGGCAGTCTGGGCTTCGCCGTCCCCCAGTTCGGTCACCCAGCCGTCGTAGCGCAGCTGCACGGTGGCCACCGGCACGGCCTCCAGCCTGTAGATGTTGTCGAACTGCTCGTAGCGGCGCCAGGCGCTGGGCAGCAGTTTCTGGATGCCCGGCACATCGCAGGCGGCCAGGTAGGCATCGGCTTCCACGTGGATCTCTCCCTCGGGCGTGCCCAACCGCAGACCCGTGACCTGCGGCGCCGCCGTGGCAGGGCTGTTCTGCCCCTCAGCGTTGGCTCCGTCGCTGGTGCAGAGCTCCAGCACCCGATGCCGCAGGTGGAGCCTGGCGCCGCGGGCCGTGATGTAGTCGAGGATCGGCTGATGCAGCCAACGGTGCGGCGAGCCCTTCAGCAGGTTGAGCTTGGAGGCCTCGGTGCGGGTGGCGAACATCAGAAAGATGGTGAGCATGCACCGGGCCGAGATCGAGGCGCAGTCGATGAAACCCAGCGCGTAGGCGATCGGATCCCACATCCGCTCGATGCTCTTCGGGCTGCCGCCATGGCCGACGAACCAGTCGCGGAAGCTCATGCGATCCAGCGCCCGGATCACCCCCATGGCGCCATCGGGATCCACCAGGCCCCGCACGATCGGGCTGGTTCCCAGGGCCAGGGCATTGCGCAGCTTGTCGATCCAGTCGAGCTGCGGGGTGGTGAAGAAGGCCTTGAGGCCGTTGAAGGGGGCGCCGACGGGGAAACGGAAATCGAGCGCGCGGAGGTCGCCGCCCTTGTTGACGAACAGATGGGTGTGCTCCTTGGGCAGCAGGTTCTCAAAGGCCCCCACCTTGCGCATCAAGGCGAAGAGGTTGGCGTAGTTGAAGAAGAACACGTGCAGCCCCATCTCGATGTGGTTGCCGCCCGCGTCTTCCCAGCTGCCCACCTTGCCGCCCACAAAAGCCCTCGCCTCGTAGAGGTCCACCTGATGGCCGGCGTCGCAGAGATCCACTGCAGCCGCCAGACCGGCCAGACCCGAACCCACGATGGCGACCCGCACCCTTGACCTCCCGTACCCGGCGACTCTATGGAGCCGGAGTGGGCGGCGGCGTTCGGATGGCCGCTCCCGCCAGGGCTGCGGCGGCCCGGGCGTCAGCGGGACGGGGCTTCGAAAACCGGCCACCCTCCATAGAGTGATCGCACGACGTTTCCCTTTCCCCCAGGCTCCCGCCCATGAGCAGCTCCACCCCAGCGGCCCCAGCCGCTCCCGTCACCCACACCGGCCGCGATGGCAAGGGGATCCTGATCACCGCCCCGGCCATGCTGCAGCTGGCCACGTTGATGCGGCAACAGGGTGAGGAGAAGCTGCTGCGGGTGGGCGTGCGCTCCGGTGGCTGCAGCGGCATGAGCTACACCATGGATTTCATCGAAGCCGCCGGCATCCGCGCCGACGATGAGGTGTATACCTACGAACCCAATGGAGCCCCCAGCTTCCGCGTGGTGTGTGATCCAAAGAGCCTTCTGTACATCTATGGCATGCAGCTGGATTTCAGCTCCGCTCTGATCGGTGGTGGCTTCAACTTCACGAACCCCAACGCCAGCCAGACCTGTGGCTGCGGTAGCTCCTTCGCGGTCTGAGCCAGCGGCTTGATGGCACGGCCTGACCCCAGCACTCTGAACCGACCTCCGGCACCACGACCTGCAGACCTCCTGCGGAGCTGAGCCACTGCTCCATGCCGTGGGAATCTGAGGGGCTCTACCTCGCCGCAGTGTCCACGATGGCCACGGACGCTTCCACCGAATCCGCCTTCGAGCAGGCCATCCGCCGCTATCAGGAAGGTGCCGAGCCCGCCGATCTGATCCCCGAGTTCCGGGCGATCACGGCCGCCGCCCCACGGCTGGCCGCAGGCTGGACCTGCCTGGCCTGGCTGCAGCTGCTCGACGATCAGCCCGTGGCGGCGCTGCGGTCGGCGCGTACGGCCGTGAAGCTCAATCCGCAGGATCCTCAGTCGCGCGTGAACCTTTCGGTGGCCATGCTCGAAACCGGCGCCAAAGGCGTGCGCGAGCACATCGACATGGTGCTCAGGGTCACGGCGGTGGCTCCGGAGCTGGGTGAGGAGCTGCAGGAATCGATCGCCGATGGCCTGCACCGTCGGCCCGGTTGGACCTCGCTGGAGAAAGTCAACGCCTGGCTGAAGGGGTGATCGGGACGGTGCCGGCCCCAGCCATGGTCCCGAAACGCGTCCTGCTGATCAGCAATGGGCATGGGGAAGATCTCAGCGGCAGCCTGATCGGCCAGGAACTGGTGGCGCACGGGGCCGAAGTGGCGGCGCTGCCCCTGGTGGGCCACGGGAACGCTTACCGGCAGGCGGGGATACAGGTGCTGGGCCGCACCCGCACCTACAGCACCGGCGGGCTGGGCTACACAAGCCTGGCGGGCCGCCTCACGGAATTGCTGCAGGGGCAGGTGAGCTACGTGCTCAGGCGCCTTGCCCTTTTCCTGTGCCAGGGGCGGCACTTCGATCTGGTCGTGGTGATCGGCGATGTGCTGCCGGTGGTGGCGGCCTGGCTGAGCTGCCGGCCGGTGGTCACCTATCTGGTGGCCTACTCCAGCCATTACGAAGGGCGTCTGCGCCTGCCTTGGCCCTGCGGCTGGTGCTTGCGCAGCGGCCGCTTCCAGCGGGTGTACAGCCGCGACAGCCTCACCGCCACTGACCTCACGGCCCAGCTGGGACGCCCGGTGCACTTCCTCGGCAACCCCTTCCTGGACCGGGCGCGGGAGCCAGCGCCGCCGCTGCAGCCGTTGGAGCCGCACTGCAGCCCCGGGGCCAGGCTGCTGGGGCTTCTACCTGGAAGCCGGCTGCCGGAAGCGCTGCGCAATCTGGAGCTCATGCTGAAAGTGCTGGTGCGGCTGCCGCCGTCCTGGCAGCAACAGCAGCGGCTGGAGCTGGTGGCGGCGCTGGTGAAGGATCTTCACCGGGAGCTGGTGGGCCGCTGCGCCGCCCCGCTGGGGTGGACCCTGCAGGGCGATCGGCTGGAACGGGGCCCGCTCGTGCTGCACCTGGTATGGGGAGGCTTCGCGGCGGTGGTTCAGCAGAGCGATCTGCTGCTCTCGATGACAGGCACGGCAGCCGAACAGGCCGTGGGTCTGGGCAAACCGGTGCTGCAGCTGGTGGGCCACGGACCGCAATTCACGGTCAGCTTCGCCGAGGCGCAACGCCGGCTGCTGGGCTCGTCCCTGGCCTGCAGCGATGGCGAGCCCGGTTCGGAAGACAGCCTGGCCGGCACGGCGGAACTGGCCACCGGCCTGCTCACGGCCCTTGCGGATCCTGCCTTTTCAGAACGCTGTCGCCGCAATGGCCACGAGCGCATCGGGGGTCCCGGGGGCGCTGCCAGGATGGCCCGAGAGATCCATGCGGTGTTAAGCGATGTCTGAGCCGCAATCCCTGAGCGTTCGCCTGAAGGGCTGGCTCGACAGCCTCCTGGTGGCCAATGTGTTTCTGGTGATCGCCGGAGCGGTGTGGTTCGGCCTGGCGATCGCCCTGCACAGCCGCAGCGTCGACGCCCCCCTGAAGCTGTTTCAGCAGCTGTGGGAGCCCCTGTTCACCCCGGCGATCGGGCTGCTGATGGCGGCGGCCGTGCTCAGCGGGATCCTGGGCTGGTGGCAGCGGCGAGCGCAGCGGCAACATCCGGATACTGGAAGCTGAATCCCTGCTGCTGCAGGCGTTCGGGCACCACATGCTGGCCCTCCAGCACCACCTTGGCGCCATCGCCGAGCATGAGCTGCAGAACCGGGGCCGGCACCGGCAGCAGGCTTGGGCGACCCAGCACGTCCCCGAGGCTGGTGGCGAACGACTGCATGGTCACCGGCGTGGGCGCCACGGCGTTGTAAGCCCCCACATAGGCCGGGTCCACCAGGGCGGCGGCGATCAACCGGCAGAGGTCGGTGCGCTCGATCCAGCTCATCCATTGGCGGCCCGAGCCCACGGGCCCCCCGAAGCCGGTGCGGAACACCGGCAGCATCTTGCCGAGGGCGCCGCCGTCAGCGCCGAGCACGATGCCGATGCGCAGCTTCACCACGCGGATGCCCACTGCGGCTCGATCAGCCGCAGCCTCCCACTGGGCGCAGAGCTGGCCGAGGAAATCAGCCGCCGGTGGTGAGGCTTCGGTGAAACTGCCGCTCGGGCTGGTGCCGTAGTAGCCCACGGCTGAACCGTTCACCAGTACTCGGGGCGGGGTGCCCAGATGGCCCATGGCCTCAACCAGCTCTGTTGTGGTCACCAGCCTGCTGTCGAGCAGGCGCTGGCGGTGTTGTGGGGTCCAGCGGTGGTCGGCGATCGGCTCACCGGCCAGGTTCACCACCCCTTCGGCAGCCGCCAGAGCCTCGAGCACTTCGGGGCGCCTCCAGGTGGCCGGCTCGGCAGGATCCCCCTGCAGCCGGGCCACATCCGGAGGCCCTAGGCCACTGGCGCTGGAGCTGGCCGGCTGACGGCTGAGCAGCGTGCAGCTGTGCCCTTCCCGCTGCAGCAGGGGCACCAGTTCACGACCGATGAAGCCGGTACATCCGAGCAGAAACAGCCGCACAGCAGGGAGGACGCACGTGGATCAACGGTAGGGCTGGCACCGGTGGCAAAGGCGACCGAAGAGGGGCACTAACCTGCGCGCATCGATCACTGTCGTGATGGCTGACACTGCACCCGCACCGACGAAGCCCGCACCGATCAAGAAAGGCAGCCTGGTCAAGGTGAGCGCGGCGCGCTATGCCAGCAGCCTGGAAGCGGCGGCCAGCGATCCCCAGCCACCGGCCTACCTGTTCGAGGGTCCCGGCGAAGTGCTCGCCGTGAAAGGCGATTACGCCCAACTGCGCTGGCGCCTGCCTGTTCCCGACGTGTGGCTGCGGCTCGATCAGCTCGAAGCCTGCTGAACCGTTTCAGAGATCCAGCCGGTTCAGAGATCCAGCCGGCGCCGCTCCTCCTTCATGAGGGAGCGGCGTTGCTTGGCCTCCCGTAGCATCTCGCGACCGTCGTGGAGGTAGCTGTCCACGTAGCCGAGCGTGTAGCGCTCCAGTTCCGCCAAGGCATCTTCCACCTGGCTCAGGCAGTGGTAGAGGCTGAGGCCAAAACCCTTGGCCGCCGACGGGCAGGCCATGGACCTGTAGAGCGTCTGTACTCTGTCGAGCTTGGCCTTGCTTTGCTCCAGGAAGGCGCAGAACGCCTCCATCAGCACGTCGTCGTAGGGATCGGCCGCGAGGGCGCGCAGCTCACCCGGGAAGGCCAGGATCACCTGCCCCAGCAGACGATCGATCGGCGCATACACCCGTTGCAGCCACACCAGCAACTCCCCGTCACGGGCCGCGCCCCTGCTGCCTGCGGCTGGGGTCTGCACACGCGCACCTCGCGCTGGCGGCGGCCCTCCATCCCCGAGGGCCGGGCTGTGGGTGCTGTCGTAAAGCCGGCGACGCTCATGGTCTCCCAGCACCTCCCAGGCGGCATTGAGCGCCACGATCGTGGCCGCATCGCCTCCCGCATCGGGATGGTGCTGCTTCACCAACTGGCGATAAGCCGCCTTGATCTCCGCCGCGCTGGCCTGAACGCCAACGCCGAGCACGGCATAAGGGTTTGCGGAGGTGGGGGAAGCGGCCATCCAACAGCCCGGTAGCGGAGCCATCATCTCCACGCCGAGGGCGGAAACGCGAAAAAAGGCCCCCCGTTTCCGGGAGGCCGTGAGGTGGTGTGTGAGGGCAGGTTGAACCGAGTGCCGGTCTTCAGAAACGGAAGGTGGTCTGCACGAGGCCGCCGAACACGTTGAAGGTCTGGTCGGCGCCGGTTTGCTGGCCGAGCGGGCGGCTGAGGTAGAAGATCGCCGGGGTGACGGAGATGTTGTCGGTCACCTGGAACTTGTACCACCATTCCCAGACGAAGTTGCCGTCGTTCGGGGTGGTTTCCAGGCCCGAGGTCGTGCCGGACTTCAGCTGGGTGGCGAACACCGGCTGGCCCACCGCCATACCGGCGGCGTTGCCCTTGGCGAACACATCAGACCATTCCAGGCCGACGAACCAGCTTTGCGACTCGCTCACGAAGGGGGTAGCGAACTCAACGCCGCTGGCTTGGGTCTCGTTGCCGGAGAGGCTGTTGAGACCCCAACCAATGCTGATGGAGGGGATGAAACCGCTCTTCTTGGGCTGCCAATAGGCGTTGACTGCCACGCTGTTGGAATCACCGTTGGCCAGGAACCAGCTGTTGGAAGCGGCGAAGTTGGTGCCGCGACGGAAGTTGGTGGCCTGTTGGCCGTAGCGGTAAGCCGCTGAGATGTTCCACTGTGGGGTGGTGTAGTTCAGCTGGGCGAGGAAGTTGCCGCGGGCGCAATCGGTGCCGATGCCACCTTCATCGCTGGAGCAGCTGAAGGGGTCGCCATCGAACGAAGTGCCCGAATCACCCTGCTGCGCCACATAGCTGGCGCCGGCGCTGAAGCGACCTTTGCCCTTGGGAACGTTCTGCCGCCAGGTGATAGCAGCACCAGCGCCAGTGGCCTTGTTGTAGACGCCGGGAGCACCGTGAAGGGTGAAGAGATCAAGGATCTTGTCGCCCTTGCCGTACACCGACGGGGTGACCGCCAGCATTTCGGTGTTCCGGGCCTTGGGACCAACGGTGATCGCTACGTCGCGACCAACAGGGAAGCGATACCAGAGACGGTCGATGCCGACCACATCGGAGCAGTTCCGGTTGCCGGTGCAGCTCGTCTGACCAAAGCCGTTGCTGGCGATGTCCAGAGCGGTGAGGTTGAGACCGTTGCCATTAAAGGCGTTGTTGAAGTTGCCGGAGCGCAGGCGGGTATAGAGCTGATCTTTGCCCGTGAAGCTGGTGATTAAGTTCAGACGAACGTCATAGTTGAACGAGGTGGCACCGAAGCGAGCGTTGTAGTTCTCGCTGTCATTGCCACTGGTGATTGAGGATGTCCTGAAGCGCCCACTCGTGCTGTTGCCGCCGGCGTTGACAGCACCCAGCACGAAGGTGGCCTGACCCTGGAGCTTGGTGGTGGTGGAGAACTGGGTAGCTTCCAGCTCACCCACTTTGGCTTCGAGGCCATCCACCCGGCCCTTGAGAACGGCCAGTTCGGCTTCGAATTCCTTGAGCAGGCGGCGCAGCTCGTCGGTCACCTCGGTGATGCGATCGAGGCAGGCATTGAGCAGAGCGGCAGCTTCCCAGCGGCTGAGGGCCTGCTTGCCGCGGAAGGTGCCGTCGGGATAGCCAGCGACGCAGCCGTAGCGCTCGATCAGGTTCGAGAGCGCCTGATAGGCCCACTCGGTGGGCTGAACATCAGAAAACTGATTGATGCTGGTGACCTGTTCCTTGACATTGGCATAGCGATTGACGCCATCCATGTTCAGCTCTGAGGCCGAAGCTGCCACGGGGGCGAGCAGGCCAAGAGCGGCAGGAGCCAGCAACAAGTGCTGAATGCGATTCATGAGAGTCCTCACACCAATTGAGGGGATGCTTCTGTAGTGAAGCCTGCAAATTGTATGAACTGACAACGCGTATAGCCTGGCTTGAGCTACCCGAGCATGTATTCCAGGCGACATTCCATGCCTCCCCTGAAGTGGGGCCCAGCCTGGAATCCAGCCAACAAAAAGCCCCACCAGATGGCGGGGCGAAAGAACTGAATGCTTCGTCAAGGTTCACTTGAATCGACGTAGTCGCCTGAGCAATGTGTGAGGGGCTCAGAGGAGACGATTCAAGTGAAGGAAGGCAGAATCAGAACTTGAAGGTGGTCTTGACGATACCGCCGAAGTTGCTGAACGATTCGTTGTTGAACTTCTGATCTTGACCGAGAGGAGCGCTCAGGTAGTAGATCGCAGGAGTCACGCTGATGTTATCGGTGACCTGGAACTTGTACCACCACTCCCAGGCATAGTTGCCGTCATTGGGTGACAGGGTGTCGTTGTCGCCAGACTTCGTGAGGAAGGTGGGCTGACCGACGGCCATACCGAGGGAGTTACCCTTGATGAACACATCGCTCCACTGAAGACCGACGTACCAAGACTGGGTCTGAGCACCGTCGATCACACTCTCGAGAGAACCGGCGGAAGCAGAGTCAGCGCTGTGGCCGTTGATGCCCCAACCGGCGCTGATCGAAGGGATCCAGCCGGAGTTGGAGGGCTGCCAGTAACCGCTGATGCCCACCGAGCTCACCGAGGTGGAGAGCCCGAAGCCGGTGACGGCCAGAGGGGTGCCATTGCCGCTGTAGAGGCCAGCCTGACCACCCTCAGGGGTGGTGTAGACGTAGGCCACAGCCAGGCCCCAGTTGGGCTGGGTGTAAGCAATCTGGGCAGTACCCGTTTGGGCCGCGCCAGAGGTGCCGATGCCACCTTCGCTCGGGTTGCCCGAGTCACCGTTGGCAGAGACGTAGTTGGCGCTGATGGTCCAGCCACCGCTCTTCCACCACAGACCGGCACCTGCACCAAGGTTCAGGCTGTAAGCGCCAGGAGCACCGGCGTAGGTGAAGATGTCGAGGACGGTGTCAGCGGGGTACACGCTGGGCCAGACGGCCAGCATGTCGTCCTGACGGACACGGCCACCAACGGTGGCGGTGAAGCCGGTGCCGATGGGGAATTGATAGAAGAGGCGGTTGATCGCGACCACGTCGCCGCAATCAGCGCCGGAGCCGCAGTTCTCCTCGAAGGCAGCTTCAAGGGCGTTCAGGCCAACGACCGGACCGCCGGCCCAGGGGCCGTCAGCAAAGTTGCCGGCGCGCAGGCGGGTGCGCAGCAGGTCCTTGCCGGTGAAGCTGGTATCGAAATTGAGCTGGATGTCGTAGTTGAAGGCCGTGGCGCCTTGCAGAGCGCGGGCTGAGTCAACAAGACCGTTATTGGAGCCGCTGTAGGAGTTGGCTCCGACCACGAAGGTGGCCTTACCGTTCAGCTTGGTGGTGGTGGAGAACTGGCTGGCTTCCAGCTCGCCGACTTTGGCTTCGAGGCCATCAACCCGGCCCTTGAGCACGGCCAGTTCAGCTTCGAATTCCTTGAGCAAGCGGCGCAGCTCGTCGGTCACCTCGGTGATGCGGTCGAGGCAGGCGTTGAGCAGAGCAGCGGCTTCCCAGCGGCTGAGGGCTTTCTTGCCGCGGAAGGTGCCGTCGGGATAGCCAGCGACGCAGCCGTAGCGCTCGATCAGGTTCGAGAGCGCCTGGTAGGCCCACTCAGTGGGCTGAACGTCGGAGAACTGGTTGATGCTGGTGACTTGCTCCTCAGAGGCGTACTGGTTGACGCCGTCGAGGTTGAGCTCTGCAGCAGACACGGCCATCGGGGAGAGAAGCCCCAGAGCGGCAGGTGCCAGCAGCAGTTGCTGGAAGAGTTTCATTGTGTCCTCACACAAAAGGGGGCGCAATGCGCCGACCACATCTTCACGGCAGTTCAAGCAGCCACCAGGCCGGATGTGACAGAAATGACAATGGACAGTGAGCGCCATGGCTTGCCAGGCCGCCATCGGGCGAGCACCGGCCGGTCCAGAGTGAGGGGCCCGGCCCGCAGACCCTGGCTTTCCGTTCTTCTCGCCCCTGGCTGTGGTGGCTGGGTCTGAGCGTGATCTGGCTGGCGGGCACCTTCGCCGACCGGCTCTGGTTGCAGCTCGACCAGCGGCTGCCTGCCTGGGATCAGGCCGAATACCTCAACAGCGCCGTGGACCATGGCCGCGCCCTGGGACTGCTGGCCGGCGGCGGCTGGCAGGGGTGGAGCGCCCTGCTCGATCTCTCCCCGAAGATTCCCCCGCTGGCCAGCCTGGTCAATGGCAGCGTGATGGCCTTCAGCGGCGACAGCCCCGATCAGGCCAGCTGGGCGCTTGCTATCTGGCAGCTGCTGTTGCTGGCGGTGGTGGCCTGCTGGGGCCGGCAGCTGGGCGGGCCGCGCTTCGGCCTGCTGGCCGCCGCGCTCGTGTGCCTGGCGCCGGCCCTGGCAGCGCTGCGGGTGGATTTCACCCTCGACCTTCCACTCACCGCCACCGCCATGCTTGCCCTGTGGCGGCTGGGGTGCTGGTACGCCCCCGCCCCGAGGGGCGGACGCTGGAGCCAGGCGCTGGTGGCGGCAGCGGCGGTGGCCACCGCGGTGATGGTGAAGCAGAGCGCCCTGCTGGTGCTGTTGCTGCCATGCCTGTGGGCGGCGGGCACCGGGCTGGGCCAGCCGCAGCGCCGCCTGCAGACCCTGGCCGCCCTGGCCCTGGTGCTGACCGTGGCCCTGCCCTGGCTGAAGCACAACTGGATCACCACCCTCGGCGGGACCAACCGGGCGGTGATCGAATCGGGCGCCGCCGAAGGGGATCCATCGCCCCTGAGCCTGGCCAGCCTCTTCTGGTATCCAAGGCTCTTCCCGGCCCAGCTCGGTGCGCCGATGCTCGCTGTCGGTGCAGCCGGAGGGGCACTGGCCCTTTGGCAGCGCAGACGCCCTGCTGATGCTGCTACTGGTGCTGCTGCTGAGCCGCCCGATCAGGGCTCAGGGCCGCCTACGGAATCCGGTGGCACGGGCTCCGGCTGGGGGTGGCTGCTGGGTTGCGCCCTCGCCGGCTGGTTGGTCACCAGCCTCAGCCCGAACAAGGATCCGCGTTACATCGCGCCGGTGCTGCCGCTGCTGGTGCTGCTGCTGGCACGGGGTTGGTGGGTGCTGCTGCAGGCGGCCCGTGCCCGCTTCGGACCCTGGCTGGGGGCCGTACTGCTGGGGGTGGGCCTGCTGGGAACGGGTGCCACCACCGCCTCAGAGCGTGTCGGCGAGCTGGAGCGGCGCGCGGAGTCCCCGGTGCCTGAGGCGATCGAGGCGGTGCGTCAACGCGTGGGCACAGCTCCCACCACCGTGCTGGTGATCCCCAGCACCGCTGAGGTCAACCAGCACAACGTGAGCACCTTCGGACGCCTGGGGGGCGGGCAGATCCTCGGGCGGGAAAGCGGGAAGCAGAAACGGGAGCATGCCCTGGTGCTGCAGCAGGCCCAATGGCTACTGCTGGCCAGCGGCGACCAGGGCACGAAGCGCAAGGAATCCAGGCAGCTGAGCCGGAGCGTGCGCAGCGATGGCCGCTTCGAGCGCGTGGGCAGCTGGCCGTGGACCAAGGGCCGCCAGCTAGAACTCTGGCAACGTCGCGCCGCTGCGCCCGCGGCCGTGCCGTTCGATCGCCGCTTCATCACACTCTCCCGCGGCCTGGAGCAGGGCCCGGCCGGCCTGGGTGCCGTGTTCGACGCGATCGGACCGGAACACCAGCTGGACGGGCATTTCCTTTACCAAGCACGTGTGCGCCGCTGGGCGGAGGCCCGCCTCAGCGCCAACCCCAACGACCGCGAGGCGCTCTGGGCACTGGCGCTGCTGGACGTGCTGCTCAACCGGCCCGCCGCGGCGGAAGGCTGGTTCAAACAGCTGGAGGCGGTGGACCCGGCCAATCCGTGGCCGAGCGCCTACCGTTCCGTGGTGCTGCTGGCCGATTGGCGCCCCTGGCAGGCGGCGACGGTGGCCGAGGCGGCGCGCCTGCGCCACGACGAACCGGTGCTGGACGGGCTGGTCCATGTGGCCGGCGTCCTCGGCGGCGATCTGCGCCGCCTCCCTGGCACCCACGCCGCCGTCGAGGCGGCGATCGCCTCGGTGGAGGCGCGCATCGAGGCCGGCGCCAAAGAGGGCCGGTAGCCTCCTGCCCACGCCTGAACTCTGCTGATGGCCCCTGCGGCGCCAGCTTCCCCTTCCAAGCCCGGCGCGGCCCTGCCGTTGTGGTTGCCACTGCTGGTGGGGGCCGGGTTGCGGCTGATCCAGATCCAGGCCCCGGTCCTCGGCATCCACAGCTGGAGGCAGGCAGACACGGCGGCGATGGCTCGCAACTTCGCCGAGCAGGGCATGAACCTGCTCACACCCCAGATCGACTGGGGCGGCGCCGGCAGCGGCGTGGTGGAAGCGGAATTTCCCTTGTATCCCTACAGCGTTGCCCTGCTCTACCGCCTGTTCGGGGTGCAGGAGTGGCTGGCGCGGGGCCTCTCCGTGCTCTGCAGCCTGCTCACGATCGTGCTGGTGGTGCGGATCGGCCGCCAGCTGCTGGGGGAGCGGGCCGGCTGGTGGGGCGGACTGTTCTATGCGGTGTTGCCGATTTCGGTGTTCTACGGGCGCACGGTGCAGCCGGAGGCGACGCTGATGCTGCTGGCGGCTCTGGCCCTGGAGCGCTTTCTGGCCTGGCTGCGCACCGGCAGGCTCGCAGCCCTGGGAATCTCCTGGCTGGCCTTCACCGCCGCCTGTCTGATCAAAGTTCTGCCGTTCGTGTGGCTGGGCCTGCCGTTGCTATGGCTATGGGGCCAGGCCCACCAGTGGAGGATCCTCCGGCGATCAGGCAGCTGGATGTTTGCCCTGTCGGCGGTGGTGGTGACGGCGGCCTGGTACTGGCATGCCCACAAACTGGGGCAGGCCAGCGGCCTCAGCTTCGGCTTCTGGGGCGGCGAGGCCAACCGTTACAGCTGGGCCGACCTTTTCGCGCCTGGCTACTGGCTCGGCCTTGGCCTGAGGGTGGCCGTGCGCAACCTGGCGGTGCTGGGGGTGCCGTTGCTGGTGCTCGGCCTGCTGCCGCGCGGGAATGGCGACGCCGCTGCCAATCGAGGCGCCGCTGCCCCCCCCGACGCCCTGCCGGGGCCACAGGCGCACGTGCTGCCGGTGGGGCTGGTGGCCGTGCTGCTGGCCGGAGCTCTGGCACCTGAATCCAGCGCGGTGCATGAGTATTACCAACTGCCGCTGATGCTGTTCGCCTGCCCACTGATGGGCCTGGGCTGGGTGCGGCTGCGGCGCCAGGCCGGTGTCTGGGGGCGGCAGGGTGCCGGGGCACTGCTCACGCTGCTGGTCGTGGTGAGCCTCACGGTGCTGGCTGTGGATTACTGGAGTCGGGAGCGGGTGGCCGGATCCCCGGTGTGGGAGCTGGCGCAGCAGATCCAGGCGCGCACACCGCCCGGGGCCAGAGTCGTGGTGATGAGCGGTTCCGACCCCACTGTTCTTTATCTCGCCAACCGCAAGGGATGGCTGGTGAGTCCCAAGCGGCTGATGCGGCGTGATGCGGCAGCCTGGCGAGCCGACGGCGCCGATGCCCTGGCCGGCAGTTATGCGGTGATCGAAAGCTATGCGCCCTTCCCCGAAGGCGAGGCCAAAACGCGCTTGAAACGCTGGGTCTGCGACCAGCCACCGGGCTGCCAGAGCGGGCCCAGTTTCGTGATTCCGCTGGCTCCCGGGGCCGGGCGGCCGGCAGGCTGAGCCGATGACCGTCCTGCACCCCCAGACCCCTCCCCGCGCCATTCCCTGGCGGGGCCTGCTGCTGCTCTGGCTGGCCGCCGTGGTTCTGGCTGTCGTGGGTCTGGGCAACCTGCCCCTGCGCGACTGGGATGAGGGGATCGTGGCGCGGGTGTCGCTGGAGATCGCCAACAGGGGGCTGCCGGAAGGCTGGCTGCCCACGATCTGGGGCAGCCCCTACCTCAACAAGCCGCCCGGACTGCATGTGCTGATCGCCGCCGCCATCGGCCTCTGGCGCCAGCTCAGCCAGGCGCCGGCGGAGGCGCTACCGCCGGAATGGGTGGTGCGACTGGTGCCGGCACTGCTTTCCTCCCTGGTGGTGCCGGTGGGGGCCCTGGTGCAGCTTCAGCTGCGGCCGGGCGACAACCGTGCCGCCCTGGCGACCGCGGCGATCCTGCTCACCCTGCTGCCGGTGGCGCGCCACGGGCGGCTGGCGATGCTGGACGGCGCGCAGCTCACCGCCATGGGGCTGCTCTGGTGGGCACTGTTGCGCAGCCGTTCCGGCCGCACTGGAGCGGGTTGGCGCTGGGGGCTGGTCGCCGGCCTGGCGGGCAGTGCGCTGCTGATGTTGAAGGCCCCGATCCTGTTGCCGGTGCTGGCCGCCGGCCTGGCCGCCCTGGTGCTCGATCCGGAGCGTCCGCGCCGTTCGCTGGTGCCGCTGCTGGCGGCCCTTGGCGTGGGCCTGCTGCCCGGGTTGGCCTGGCACGGCTGGCATGCGCTCATGCGCGGCAGCGATGCGCTCTGGCTCTGGGGCGGCGACGGCGTGACGCGGGTGCTGCTGGATGCGGGCGAAGGCAGCCAGCTGGGCTGGCGGGTGCCGGTGATCGAGATGCTGGAAGGTGGCTGGCCCTGGCTGCCGCTCTGGCCCCTGGCGGTGGTGATCGCCTGGCGCCAGCGCCACCGCAGCTGGGGGCGCTGGTGCCTGGTGCTGCAGCTGGTGATCGCCGGGTCGATCCTGCCGCTGCGCACCCAGCTCCCCTGGTACAGCCACCCGCTCTGGCTGCCGTTCGCCCTGCTCTGCGGGCCGCTGCTGGCGCAGATGCTGCAGGCTCGGCAGACCCGTCCGCCTCTCCAGCTCGTTCCAATCCTGTGGTCCTGGCTGGGTGGCGGCCTGATCCTGCTGGCCCTGGCGGCCGCAACAGCCCGGACCGGACTGCCGAGTGGGACCAGTCTTCTTGTTCTGCCGGCGGGCGTAGGGCTGCTTGGGGGGGGGCTGCTGCTGCTGCGCCCGGCCGAACGGCAGCGCCGCCGCGGCCTGGTCCTGCTGCTCGCGGGCTGGTGCCTCTCCCTGCTGCTGCTCTTCCATAGTTCCCTCTGGAACTGGGAATTGAACGAATATGACGACGTTCGCCCCGTGGCCAGCCTGGTCAGGGATGCGGCGACCGAGCCGGACCATCGCCCGATGCCGATCTACATGGCCGGACAATCCGGGCGACGTCCAAGCCTGAGCTGGTATGCCCAACGGCCAATCGAACGGTTGCCGTCCCGGGCAAGCACCGGTTCTCCGAGCCCGTTCCTGTTCATTGAGAAAGCCTCCGCCCCCCCTCCGCCCATGCTTCTCCAGCCCGGCGTCCGCTGCCGCCTGAGTGGGCTGGGCGAGCAGGACTGGCGCCTCTGGCGCTGCACACTCGCGTCTCAATCCGATGACCCTCGCCCCTGAACGACGCTCCTGGAGCCGCGCGGTTCTGACTGCAGCCGTGCTGTTTGCCGTGGTTGGCCTGGCCCTGCAGGCATGGCGCCTCCAGGTTCTCGCCGCTTCCTACGACCAGGGCATCTTTCTGCAGGTGCTCTGGAACAGCCTGCGGGGCCACCCCTTCGAGAGCACCCTCTCCTCCCAGCTTTCCGCCAGCGTGGTCCACGACGGCCAGTTGCCCAGCCTGGGCTATCACCGCCTGGGGCAGCACTTCACCCCGGTGCTGCTGCTCTGGGCTCCCTTGGTGGGTCTGCTGGGAGCGGCAGCCTTGCCCCTGGTTCAGGTGGGGCTGATGACGGCGGCAGGTCTGGCGCTGCATCGGTTTGCCCTCGAGATCCTGGGGAGCAACAACGATCGGCTGGCCGCTCTGCTGGCCTGCTCCTTTTTCGGAGCCAATGCCGTACTCGGCCCCACCTGGGGCAACTTCACGGATCTCTGCCAGTTGCCCCTGGCCTTTTTTCTGCTGATCTGGGGATTGCGCCGACGGAGCTGGTGGCTGGTGGCGCTCTGCACCCTGCTGATTCCGTTGATCCGGGAGGACACCGGCGTGCTGCTGGTGGGGGTGAGTCTGTGGATGCTGCTGCGACGACGCAGGGAAGAGTGGCCTTTGGCGCTCCTGATTGGTGGGGTGGGGGTCAGCTGGGTCCTGATCGTCACCAATGTGTTGATGCCTCTGTTCAGCGAAGACAATTCACGCCGGTTCATGGTGGAGAACTTCGGCCACTTTCTCGGTGATCAGGATCGCGCCAGCAGCCTGGAGGTGGCGGGAAGGATCCTTTCAACGCCCATGGCGCTGATCAAGGAACTGTTCAGCGAACCTGGGCACACGCTTCGCTACCTGCTCGCCCAGAGTCTGCCGCTGCTGTTCATTCCCTTGATCTCCCTGGACAGCTGGCTGCTGATGGGGTTGCCATTCCTAGGTTTGCTGCTGGCGGACGGGAAGCCACCACCACTGGCCATCAATGTGCGCTACGCGCTGCTGGTGGTCCCGGGCTTGTTTGCAGGGGCCGTGCTCTGGTGGGAGCACCATCAGGACACCTTCCGTCGACCGAAGTTTCGTGCCGTTTGGATCGGGGCAATCGGGCTGTCGATCCTGCTGACGATCAGCAGCAACCCCAATCGCAGCCTCTCGTTCGTCATTCCCGACAGCGTGCAGCCCTGGATTTACTCCAACCCAGCCCAGCTCTGGGCCCATGGCCAGGCCGCCCGGCGCGTTCTCCAGCAGATCCCCCCAACGGCAACCGTTTCAGCCACCACCCCGCTGGTTCCTTTGCTTGCTGAGCGGGAGGTGCTGGTGCGTTTTCCCCGCAGTTGGCGCTATCTGGACAGGCAAGGAAAGCCCCAGGAGGTTGACTGGATTGCTGCAGATCTTGAGATGCTCAACAGGAATCTCAGGGTGTCTGATGGTGATCGCAAAGAGCTGGTGCGCATCCTGGAAATGATCCCCGATCTTTCGCCCGGCTATGGGGTTGTCGATGTTGATGGGGGCATCGTGTTAATGGCCAGAGGTGCGGTGGATCATGCCGATGCCCAGGAGCGCCTTGCTCGCCTGGTGGGATCATTGAAGCTGGAGCGAGAATCCAAAAAGTGACTTCCTTGGAACAAAGAACCCGATCGAAGATGAAAAATCTTTCTCCATAGAAAGGCTGCTCTTCAATCAATACCCTGCCTCCAGAATGAACGATGCCCCCATTCAGCCGATTGCTGAATGGGGGCATCGCCGGGTCCGCTCTGGCGCGGAACCGAATGAACTCAGATCAAGCTGCCTGGTATCAGACGGCGTTCTCCGCGATCAACAGACCCTTGCACATGGAACTTTGGCTCACAAGCACCTCCTCCCTTGGGGGATAACGCCAGCCGGTGACGCCTTCGGAGCGAAACAAGGGAGAAAACTCCGAAGCCTCGCCCCACGGCACTGCTGACACAACCCATTGATCTTAGAAGAAAACCTGAGAGATCTGCAACAGTTGGGGAACCAACAAAAAAGGCGCCCCGAAGGACGCCAAAGTTGAATTGATCCTCTGGAACTGCCTGATTGACTTAGGGCTCAGAGAGCGTTACCACGGGGCAGAACCTCTTCAGGGAAGACGAAGTTTTCATGCGGCTGGTCAGCCGGTGCCATCCAGGCACGCAGACCTTCATTCAGAAGAATGTTCTTCGTGTAGAAGGTTTCGAA
>NZ_JAGQBN010000003.1:0-233838 GCF_024345655.1 Synechococcus sp. Lug-A
TTCAGCTGGGGATCGGCGTGGCGGGCCGCCTGGGCCCAGGCCTGACGGCGGAGATTGCGGGCGGCGATGGCGCGGTTGCGCCAGTGCTGCAGCGGCAGGCGGGCCAGGGGCAGGAGCAGCAGTAACAGGGCGTAGCCGATGGCGAATCGGGCCAGCCAGGCCACGGGAGGCAGCCAGGTGGGCGTGATCGCCAGCAGCCACGGCGAGAGCACCAGCAGGGCCCCGACGGCAGCGCTATAGGCGACCCGTTGCCCGCGTCCGGCCCGACTGAAGCGAAAGGCCCGCTCACGCAGGGGCGGCACCGGCCCATCAGCGCGGGCCGGTCTGGCCGGCAGGGAGGGGAAGCCATAGATCAGATCCCCGTCCTCACTCACCTCGGGGCGGCCGTCGAAGCGCAGCAGCACCGGCAGCATGGCGGCATCGGCGAGGTCACGGCGGCGGTCGGGATCGGAGGGGCAGTCGGGTAGATCGAGCAGGGGGGCGAGGTCCTCGGCGATCACCACGCCACCGCGCTTGTGCAGGAAGGCGCCGATGCGGCGCCAGCGCTGCGGTTCGAAGCGGGCATTGGGATCGCCATCGCCGAACAGGATCGAGAACACGGCGCTGAGGAAGCCCAGGGCGGCCGGATCAGCGCCCTCGCCGGGCAGGTCCCAGAGCAGGCTCCACAGCTGCTGCGGCGTGACGGAGGAGGAGCTCTCGCGCGCCGCCGGGGCCCTGATGCCGGAGGCGAGCAGATCCAGGATCGAGAGGGGCACCTGGGCCAGCCCCTGCAACAACGCCAGACCGGCATCGTCGCCGTCGTCGCTGGTAAACAGCCGCACGATCAGCAGCACCGACAGGATCAGCACCACCAGGGTGGTGACCAGCAGCAGCACCAGCCCGAAGCTGAGCCGGATCAGCCGGGCGGCCAGGCGCAGGGCCACCTGCAGCCGGGCCTGCAGGCGCCGGCGGCCGCTGCGGGCCAACAGCCGCATCCGCAGCGCGGGGGGGAAGACGAACAGCAAGGTGCCGTCCTCGGCCACCTGCAGGCGACCGGACACTTCGGCCACAAGGGCCAGCAGCCCCGGCTCGATTTCCTGCAGGGACAGCCCGGTGCCTGCGGCCGCCTCGCCGACGCTGCAGCGGCGGCCGCGGTTGCCGATCCAGTCGAGCAGGGAGGCCTCAACCGGCATGCAGCCCCTCCGCCGGCAGCTGACGCAGGGCCAGCCGGTCGGTCTTGCCCACGGGGGTGAGGGGCAGCTCAGGCAGCACGCGGATCTCCTCCGGCGCCTTGTAGCCAACGCGGGCCCGGGCAAAGGCGATCAGTTCGGCTTCGCTGGGGGCGGGCTGGTCCGGGCGGAGGGTGATGTAGGCCCGCACGTTCTCGCCGTGCACCGGGTCCTGGATGCCGATCACTCCCACCAGATCCACAGCCGGATGCTCCGAGAGCGCCTCCTCCACCTCCTGGGGGCAGATGTTGGAGCTGTCGTGGACGATGATCTGCTTGCGGCGGCCGCAGAACCAGACGTAGCCGTCGGCGTCGATGCGCATCTCATCGCCCGTGTCCAGCCAGCCCTGCCGGATGGTGTCGGCGGTGGCCTGGGGGTTGTCCCAGTAGCCCAGCATCTGGGAAGGGGCCTGGATCCAGAGGCGTCCCTGCTCGCCCGTGGCCACCTCGGTGCCGTCCTCGTCGCGCAGGCTGGCGCTGAACCCCGGGCAGAGCCGGCCGACGGAGCCGATCCGGTTCTGGCCCGACGGGGGCGCCAGGGTGGCGTAGCCGATCTCGCTCATGCCGAAGCATTCGTCGATCCCGAAGCCGGCGGCTCGGCGGAAATCCTCCTGCAACTGATGGGGCACCTTGTCGCCGCCGCTGATGCAGAGCCGCACCGAGCCCAGATCCGTCTGCTGGAGCTGGTCATCGCGCAGCAGCTCGAACAGGGCGGCGGGCAGCATCAGCAGCAGCGAGGGCCGGTGGCGCCGCAGCAGGGTTTCCACGGTGGCCGCATCGATGCGGCTGGCGATCGCGGCGGTGGCGCCGGCGGCCAGGGCGGCCAGCACGAGAGCACTGGAGGCGATGTGGGCCAGGGAGCTGCCGGCCAGCACCTCCTCGCCGGGCCGCAGTGCGACGGCCTGGATCAGCGAGGTGAGCACGGCGGCGAAGCTGACCCGGCTGTGGGTCACGCCCTTCGGCCGGCCGGTGCTGCCAGAGGTGAAGTGGATGAAGCAGGGCTCGTCGTCGGCCAGGGGGGGCCAGGGCAGGGCCTCGCCGCCGGCGGGGGCCGCGGCCAGCAGCTCGTCGAACCCGGTGGGATCGTCGATCCGGTGGCAGCCAAGGGGCAGCTGGCCCGCCACGGCGCTGGCCTGCAGATCGGCCAGCCGTTCGCCGTGGAACACCAGGGCTGCGGCGCCGCTCACCGTCAGCGCATGGTCGATCTCCGGGGACACATAGCGGTAGTTGAGCGGGGTGAGCACCAGGCCGCTGCGCAGGCCGGCCAGGTAGTGGACGACCAGCTCCACCCGGTTGGGAATCAGGGAGGCGAGCCGGTCGCCCCGCCGCAGACCCAGCCGCTGATAGGCCCTGGCCAGCTGCTCCGCCTGCCGATCGAGCTCGGCCCAGCCGATGCTGTGGTGCAGGTCCTGCAGCGCCGGTGCCGCCGGGTCGCGCCCCAGGCCGGCCGCCAGGAGGCGGTTCAGGTCGATGGATGGGGCCAGGGGCGGGCCGTGGTGGGGCATGGAATGCCGCTCGCCCGCCCACTCTGGCAGCGGTTTGGGGTCGCGCAGGAGCCGTTGCGGCAGCGCGTCCCGATCAGCGCCTGGGCAGGTCCAGCCACCCCTGCCAGCACCACCTCACATGCCGGTTGGAACCCATGGACCTCCAGCCGCTCAGGAGCGGCCGAGGCAGAGCGCCAGGGGCAGGGCCAGCAACGCCACCGCCACGGCCGCCAAAGCCATGGCCACGGAGGCGATCGCGCCGGTGAGTTCTCCCTCGCGGAACGCCTGGGCCACTCCCTGGCCGCTAGAGATGGTCCCCAGCGCCAGCCCCCGACCAAGGGGGCTGCGGACCCCAAGGTGGGTGAGCAAGGACGGACCGAGAATCGTGCCGAGCAGCGCCGATGCCACGACAATGCCCGCCACCACGGGAGCGTCGGCACCCACCTGGTGGGCCAGGGCGATGGCGACCGGGGCCGTGGCGCTCTTCAGGCCCAGGGCGGCCTGGAGTGGGACGTCCAGCCCCAGCAGTCGCGCCAGGGTCACGGCTGTGACCATGGCCACCAGGGTGCCGCCCACCACGGCCGCCGCCACCCTGACGCCATGATCCAGAAGAACCTGGCGATGGCGATGCAGCGGCACGGCCAGCGATACGGTGGCGGGCCCGAGCCACCAGGTGATGGCGTCGCTCGCGCCGCGGTAGCCGTCCAGCCCGCTGCCGGCCAACATGATCGCCACCATCACCATGGGGGTGCTCAGCAGCACCGGCACCGTGAGGGGCGAGGGATAGCGGCGGTTGATCCAGCGGCTCAGCGCATAGGCCAGCACCGTGAGCGCGATGCCCAGGAGGGTGAGGGTCATGGCGCGGGCGCCGGCGGCCGTTCCCTGAGAGCGGGCCGGGCGCCGATCCAACCCGCCGCTGCGATTCCTGCCGCCGTGCTGACCAGGATCACCAGCAGAAGCATCAACCCGTGCTTGCGCAGCAGGCTGCCGTAGGCCATCAGCCCCACCGCGATCGGCACAAAGAAGAAGGCGAGGTGACGCTGAAACAGAGCCGCCGCCTGCCCCAGCCACGACTCCCGCACCAGCCCGGTGAGCAGCAGCAGGGCCAGCAGCAGCATGCCGACGAGATTGGAGGGAAGCGGCAGCGGCAGATGGGGCGTCATCACAATCGCCACCCGGTCGATGGCGATCAGGCCCGCGAACTGGAGGGCGAGCACGGTGATGGGGCGGAGGACCGGGCTCCGTGATGGGCCGCCCTGGGGAGCGCTCACAGCACCAGCACGGGAGGCCGTCCGAATCCCTGCTCCTCGCACAGCTTCAGGTAGGTGTCGAGGCGCGCCTTGCCGAAGACGATGCTGGCGATGGATCCCTCGGCGTCGATGTTGAGATTGGCGCCATGGATGTGCCAGCGCACGTGGGTGTTGTCCTCAAGGATCTTGAGGGTGTGCACCGATGAAGCGGGTTCGAACAGAAAGGAGCCGGCACGGTTGACGAAATCCGATTCCAGGTACTTCCAGGAACCGGAAAAGGTATGGCCCCACACACTGCCGGTGTGCATGTGCATCGGGCTTTCGAAATCTTTCATGAAGATGTTCTCGGTGACCCACACGTTCTCGGTGGGAAACACCTGGAGCACCCGCAGCAGATTGCCGGCACCAATGTCCACGAATGGCAGATCGTCGGCGCCGAGATGCACCGCCGAAGGAGCCTGCTCCATCCACTCCCTGTGAATGGGGTGATCACCATCAACTCCGATCAACATGGTTCCGCTTGGTCTTGCCGTTGTGCCCCCATTCTCTTCCAGCCATTGGCGCGGAGAAAGGCGCAGGTCTGCGACCGTCGCCAAACGCCAACACCAGCAGGGATCCCAGCAAGGGGACTGGCGCGACGTGCCGCCCACAACCAGACCTGGCCCGGCCGCCCGGCAGCCGCCAGCATCGCTCCATGCCCCCGCCCCCCTCCGCCACCTACCAGCGCCTACGGCACTACGTCGACGAGCGGAAGCGCATGAGCCAGGTGGTCAAGCGGTTCATCGGCGCCGAGTTCACTGACGTTCAATGCCTCACAACCAATGCCTTCCGGCTCAACTCGATGAGGACATGGGTTTCAAACTGCCGGTTCAGCTCCGGCAGAACACGAAGCAGCAGAGCGCTGAGATCCTGGTTGCCGATGTTGCCTGTAGCCACAATCAGAAGCCTGGCGGGAGTGCCGCGCAAGAGATGACTGCGGCCAAACGAGAGATCGAGGGAGCTGGGCATCCAGCCGGATCCTCATGCAGAGAGGAGATCAACCCACTGAATACGAGAAAGCTGGGTTACGTACTCAAGCACTGCGGTGATGTCTTCAGCCTCGAGATCTGGATAATCGGCAAGAATGTCAGCCGCACTCATCCCTGCTGGTAACAGTTCGAGCACCATCTTCACGGGATAACGCAAGCTGCGGATGGTTGGCTTTCCATGGCAGATCTCAGGGTTGAGGGTGATGCGCCCAAGCTGGTCTGTCATGACGATTTCCTGGCTTCCCCAGCCTAAGGGGGACAGCAGATCACGACCGTGAGCTGGTTGTGGCGCTGGCATGGGGATCTTTTGGGCCTCTCCCTCACCAGTGCCACCCCCCGTCTCACACCCGCCAAGATGCCCCCATTGCTTACTGGAGGATCTTCCTAGCGTCCTTGAGCAGCAGAAGCAGTTGCTGCTGGCGCAGCGGAGATGCAGTGAAACCGAACCGTGTGTAAAAGCGTGCCGCGTCTTCGTCGATGGGATGGGTCAGGATCGCCCGAATTGCGGCCTGCTCGGCGATCACCAACGTCCGACGGATCGCGTCCTGAAGCATCCCGACTCCGAGGCCACATCCATGGTTCTCCCGTGACACGGCGAGCCTGGCCAGGATGACCACGGGCAGGGGGAATCGCCCGATGCCCTGACGGATGAGCTCTGGGGCCTCCAACGTGTCGACCTGGCCCACGGTGAGGCTGAAGTAGCCGGCGACGCTATTCGCCTGGTCGGCGACGACGAACGCTCGGGTGGAGCCACTGGTCTGAGCCTGGCGAGCGTGGTGCAGTAGCCAGTGATTCAGAGTGGGCCTGCCGCAGTCAAAGCCTTCCAGCCGGTGCTGGACGGCCAGCGGCTCCGGCGGCCGCCAGGTCAATGGGCGTCCCAGGGTGCCTGCCTGGCGAACAGATCACGCAGACCCTCGTTGGTCTGTTCGGGGCGGTCCAGCAGATCCATCAGGGCCTGGGCCTGGGAGCCCGAGACCATGAACAGGCGCTGATCAAGAAGCGTCTGCTCGGCAGCGAGACAGGCACTGTCGAGGATGAAGTCGGTGAGCGACTTGTGGGTCACCTCGGCGGCACGGCGCAGCACGGCTTCCTGTTCCGGCGTGGCGCGCAGGCCGAGCCGGGCTGAGCGCGCAGGAGGCGAAGCTCCGATGGCAGCCATGGCGAACCGTCTCCACCTTGAGTAGCTGGACAACGTTAGTACAAACGACGCACGCAAGGGCGTCCCGCAAGGCTTGGCCCAGGGCATGACGGAGGACATGGCATCGCGACAGGGCTTCCGCTCCACAAGTGCCACCCCCGTCTCACCCCAGCGGAACTGCCCCATGCCCCTGGTGTTGCCCCAGCGGCAGCTGCTCAGGGCCTGCTCAGGATCACCCTCCCTTTGCATAGGGAACCAGCACATTGGCCAGCATCGGGAAATGGCGTCGATTGAGCGTGGCCAGAGTTGCTCCGGCAGCCTGCACACACGCGGGAATCAAGGCCTCCGCGAGGCCCGTGCCATGGCTGCGGCCGTACTGACGGCGACACAGCCCCGCCTGCATCGCCGCCTCCTTCTCCAGCGGCAGCACCTCGAAGGCCGACACAAAGGCATCCAACCGCTGGCGCTCCACCCCCTCGCGCACACCCACAGACAGCTCAGCGATCGACACCACAGAGGCCGCCAGGGGCTGATCGCGGAGATAGTCGATCAAGACATCCGTGTCGATGACGAGCAAGCCGTTCGCGGCGGACGGCATCAGCCGCCTTCGGGGGGGATGCGGTCAAGTTCCTGGCGCAACTTCAGCCCATCCAGCGGACGAGTTCCGGCTGACCAGAGGCCCCTTCCCTTTCGAAGCTTGGCGAGCCGCTCTTCAGGCTGTTTGTTCTCGAGAAAGCGATCGATGGCTTCGCGGATCAGGGCGCTCTGGCTGCGTCCGCTGCGTTGGGCCAGGGCCAACAGGCCTTGCCGCTCCGGCTCCGACAGGTAGATCCGGGTGCGCTGCATGGCCAACCTCCTGGTGTATGCACCACACACCGCAGGCATGGACAATCACGAACGACTGGCCGGGTTGGCTGCAGCCGCAGCTCTCCCACGCCAGAAGGGATCCCAGCAGGGGCAATGGCCTGACGGGCCGCCCTAAGCCACGAAGCTCCACACGCTCAGGGGCGATCGAGAAGCCTGCCGCTCACGTACTTGTGAAGGACACTGCTGATCAGGGTCTGGTAGGGCATGCCCTCCTGCAGGGCACGGGCACGCAAGGCGCCTAGATCCTCACTGGTGAGGCGAATGTTGATGCGCTGATCCTTGGTGGCCGTTGACCTTGCGGAGGCTTCCAGGCGGGAGCGCTCTGCAGCAGTAGCCACCGAACGGAGCGTGCCCGCTTCGAAGGCTTCCAGGATCTCCTGCTCTTCGTGATCAAGAGGGTTCATGGTGCGTCTCCTGGGCGGTAGGCGATGGTGGCTTTGCGGCTGGGAATGATGGTTTTGAGAAAGAGGTGATCGTCGGCCTCGACATAAGGCACCAGATGGGCATAGCCGGAGATCAGAACGACAAGAATGCGCTGGCCTGGGTATCGAGCCTGATTCGGATGCTCAACGATGTCGAGCAGATCACCGGATTCGATGGCAACCACCACGGCCTCGAAGGAAACGCCTCGTTGAAGCTGAAGGACCTCGTTCTTGCCTGCGCTCCAGCGAAAGGGCTTCATGGCAACACCATAAGACCCTGTGTGCCTTTTGTCATCAGCGTTTGGGTGGGTGGGAGGCTAGGGCGGCATTGCCAGAAGGAATCCCAATAGGGGCGATCGCCTGACGGGCCGCCCAAAGCCAAACCTGGCCCGGTCGCCCGGCAGCCGCCACCATCACTCCATGGCCTCCAGCCCCTCTGCTGCCTTCCTTCGCCTGAGGGCGTTCATCGCCGAACGCATGCGCATGAGACCCATCGACCAACCGCTGATGCTCTAGCCGAAGGCTTCCGCGCAGCGGTTGGAACTGCTGGGCCACGGCGTTGCCTGGCAGGAGGCTGCCCTGCCCCGGCGCAGGACGTGGCCCGGCGGATCATGGGAAGCGCATGGTGGGCAAGGTGCTGCCGGAAAAGCGCTAGGGCTGCGAGGGCGACGCATCTGCAGGCCCCCGCTACCGTCAAACCATCTGGTCTCCGGCTCTGCCGGCACGGCATGTGGTGAATGACCTGCTGGCCCTGCCCCTGGCGCAACGCCTGGAGTTGGTACAGGCCCTTTGGGACTCAATCGCCACTGAACAGATCGGCCCTGAACTCACGGAAGCCGATCGGCAGCTGATTGATCAGCGGCTGGAGAACTTCCTGGCGGACGGCGACCCAGGCCTTGATGCAGATGCGGTGCTGGACTCCCTGGAGCAGACCCTCTGAGCATGGTGCTTCGGCTGCGCCCGGAATCCCAGCTCGATCTCGAGGCTGCGGCCCGCTGGTACGAATCTCAGGAGCAGGGCCTGGGTCGGCTTTTTCTGGAACAGGTGCGCGTGACCTTCCATCGCATCCGCAGCAACCCTGAGGCTTACTCCGTCGGCTAACGCGGCACCCGCAGAGCTCTAATCCGGCGCTTCCCCTACGGCATCATCTACTTGCCGGTTCCCGGGCAGGACATCATCGTGGTGCTGGCCGTTCTGCATTGCGGCCGTGATCCAAAACTCTGGAGGCAACGCTCCACACCTTGAGATGGGTGGTCTCCGAGGCCATAACCACCATCAGATGTGGCTGGAGCCCTTGTTTCCCTGGCCGAGGCGTGCTGCGAGCGTAGGTCCAGCACTGGGGCGGCATATCCACACCCGGAGCCAGGTTGGCTGCAGCCGCTCAACCCCACGCCAGAAGAGATCCCAGCAGGGTCGCCCTCCTGACGGGCCGCCCAACACCAAACCTGGCCCGGTCGCCCGACAGCCTTCGCCTGCGCGCGTTCATCCAGACCGCAGCGATGGTGTGCCTGCTACCGGGCGAAGCCAGTGGCCGTCAGAATGGAGAGATGACTGCCACCACAGCCTCCAAACCGATCGAGCCGAGGCTGGCGGACATGGTTGCCGGCATTCGCCAGCTGATTCCCGCTGCCGATGTCCGTCTGTTCGGATCGAGGGCCCGAGGTGATGGCCGGGCCGATTCCGATGTGGACCTGCTGATCACCGTGCCTGATGCCTGGCTGGCGCAACGCGACCGCTTTGCGCTGCTCGCTGACCTGTGGGGTGCCGTGGCCCAGCCGGATCTGTCGGTCGACCTGGTGCTCCACTCGAGCAGCGAAGTGGCCCGACGAGCCAAAGAGCCAGGCTCCCTGGTGTGCGAGGCCCTGCGAGAAGGCGTTCTGCTCGATGGCCAGGCCTGAAGCGCTGCGGCTGCTCGATCCCTTTGGGTGCGGCTTCACCCTTCTGGATAGAAGCCACAGCTCGGGGTTCAAGCAGACGTCCGCTGCTCCAGCCGCTCCGCGAGCCACACCTTGATGATCGACTGACGGGTGACGCCGAGGCGGCTGGCTTCGCGATCGAGCTGGTCGATCATCCACACGGGGATGTCAACGTTGACGCGTTTCTGCTCCAGCCGACGGCGACGGGCACCGCCGAGGTCGAGGGCGTCGAGCACGGACTCGCCGGCATCGAAACGTTGATCGAAATCAGAACTGTTCATAGAGCTCCACCTCTTCTGGTCTGGACCGCCGAACGGAAATCAATCGGATGCACCGGTCGCGATAGGTGATCACGGCCGACCAGTGCTTGAGGCCAATCTTGCCGATCACTAGAAATCTTGGCTCTCCGGTGGTGCGGGCCGGAACCTCCAGGAGCTCCGAATCGTTCCAGAGCTGCTGGGCAGCAAGGAAGTCGATGCCGTGCTTGGCAAGGTTGGAGTCACTCTTGACCGGATCGAACGCGAACTCCATAGGGTGCTTATTCTATACCTTTTCGGCTCTCTGGCGCATCTCCAAATCAGAAAGCCCCCGTCCTCGGGACAAGCTGTTGGATCCCGGTTCTCTCCCTTCTGCCGGCCGTCCACCCTCACAACGACGGGCCCTTTTCCACGCCACGGTCGAGAGCACGGGTCGGGGACTGGGGCGGCACGGCCACACCCGGAACCAGGTTGGCTGCAGCCGCCACGCGCCCACGCCAGAAGGGATCCCAGCAGGGGCAATGGCCTGACGGGCCGCCCAAAACCAAACCTGGCCCAGTCGCCCGGCAGCCTCCACCATCACTCCATGCCCCCGTCCCCCTCCGCCACCTACCAGCGCCTGCGCGAGTACACCTCCAAACCCATGCGCATAAACCCCCACGACCAACCGCTGGTGCTCATGGAACTCCTGGGCCGCCGCACCCCAATCAGCGGCTCGGTGAACGTCCTGGTTGGTTTTTCCGTGATCCGGAGCTGAACAGCTAGGGATGGATCTGCGCAACGCAATCGGCGCAACAGCCGCTATCAGAGCTCAGCCTCAACCACTTGGTCCAACTGGTCAGCCAGGGCTGGAATGCTCTCGGAAACAATCTGCCAGATGGTGTCTTCTTCCAGGCCGAAGTAGGCATGCGCTAGAACATCGCGGTGGCCAGCAATGCGTCGCCAGGGCAGCTTGGGGTGCCGCTCACGGACCGCTGGCGGGATCTGTTTCGCTGCTTCACCCAGCACCTCCAGGTTGCGGAGTACGGCGTCAACCAACATCTCGTCTGCAAGAAAGTGCTGCTTGGTAAGCCCCTGGCTGTATCTGAGGATCTTCGTGCAGCACCCTGCATGTCCAGGAGGAACAGCGACCAATTGCGGGCGCTTCCCCGTTCAGGCAAGCGGAATGGCCTCCTGCTCGATCAGCTGCCGCAGTTCAGGGCGAAGACCGCGGCGCGTCACCAGGTCCACCCGAGCGCTGAGCAGGTCTTCCAGGGCCAGCTTGAGGTCCATGTACTGCTCAAAACTGGGGCTGGAGGGGAAATCCACCAGCAGGTCCACGTCGCTCTGCAGCCCTGCCGCACCGTGGATCACAGAGCCGAAGACGCGTAGATCCCGGCCACCGTGGGCGGCTGTGAGCGCGAGCAGCTCGGGGGCCATCTGCCTGAGCCGCTGAAGCGTGGGTGGCTGTCTGGGATCCATGGCTCCCATTCTGCTGTCAATGCCGGCTCAAGCCATCCTTACCAGCGCTGGGTTTCGAGCAGATCCTCCACCGCCTCCGGCAGGAAGCGAACCGCTGGCATGGTCATCCGATGCCGAGCTGGCTCCGCACGTCATCCCAGGGCACTGCCGCTTCGGGGTTGGCGACATGGGTCGCCCAGCGCCGGTCGAGCTCGGCGCAGAGGGCAGGGTCCACCGGCAGCGCCCCATCACGGGACTGGTCATCGAGGCAGTCCCAAAGGGCGATCGCGAGGGCCAGCCGCTCGTTCTGGGGCAGTTGCAGCAGGTCAGACATGGGCATCATCGCCACTCCTCCCGGCAAGACGTCCACCGTAAGCGCGGTCGAAGCCGGGCAAAGGGACTGGAGAGATGGATGCCCATGAGCCAAGTGGTCATGCGGGTCATCACCGCCGAGTTCACTGACGTTCAATGCCTCACAACCAATGCCTTCCGGCTCAACTCGATGAGGACATGGGTTTCAAACAGCCGGTTCAGCTCCGGCAGAGCACGAAGCAGCAGAGCGGTGAGATCATGGTTGCCGATGTTGCCCGTGGCCACAAGCAGAAGCCTGGCGGGAGTGCCGCGCAAGAGATGATTGCGGACGAAATCTGCATCCTTGCTGAAGATAACTCTCCCATCGCTGTCGGCAATGGAGGAAATCATGTTGTCGGCGCTGCGATTCCCATCAGGCAGATCAAGGGTGTGCAGGACGTCACAACCCAATTGCTCCAGCGGCCGAACGAGAGATCGAGGCAGCTGGGCATCCAGCAGGATCCTCATGCAGAGAGGAGATCAACCCGCTGAATACGGGAAAGCTGGGTTGCGTACTCAAGCACTGCCGTGATGTCTTCAGCCTCGAGATCTGGATAATCGGCAAGAATGTCAGCCGCACTCATCCCAGCTGACAACAGTTCGAGCACCATCTCCACGGGATAACGCAAGCCGCGGATGATTGGCTTTCCATGGCAGATCTCAGGGTTGATGGTGATGCGCCCAAGCTGATCTGTCATGACGGTTTCCTGGCTTCCCCAGCCTAAGGGGGACAGCAGATCACGACCGTGAGCTGGTTGCGGCGCTGGCATGAGGGTCTTTTGGGCCTCTCCCTCACCAGTGCCACCCCCGTCTCACCCCGCCAAGATGCCCCCATGCCCCTGCCCAGGCGCAGGACGTGGCCCGGCGGATCCTGGGAACCGCATGGTGGGCAAGGTTCACTTTCAACGGCATCACCGCCTATGGCGATGGCCACGACAGCCTGATCCGCAGCGACGAGCTGAGCGATGGCGAGCGCGACGAGCTGCAGAAGCTCTGCCGCCAGCGCCTCGATGCCTTTCGCAAGCACCCCGATCAGCGGCTTGGTGAAGTACAGGGTTCCCCGCTGCGCCCTGCGCCGCACAGATCAGAACGGCAAGGTGGCCGCCACATCGGAGAGACGAATCAGCAGGGTGTCGGGATCGATGGGTGAGGGATCAAAGCCCATGTGGAGATAGAAGCTGCGGGCTTCCGCGGAGGCGGCATGAACCACGATGCCTCGCACGCCGATCTGTGTGCTGGCCTGCAGCACCCGTTCGAACGCATCGGCGAGCAGGGCGCGAGCGATGCCGCGTCCCTGGACACTGCGACAGACCGCCAACCGCGCCAACACCACCACTGGAATGGGATCGGGCATGTTGCGCCTGAAACGCCCAGGGGCTGAGGCCACGGCCACCGCCCCGGAGGCCAGAGCCACATACGCCTTGACGATGCCGTCGCCGTTGCACACCACAAAGCTTCGGGTCGCACCGCTTTGCTGGTTGGCCAGGGCACGCTGCTGGAGCCAGTGGTCGAGGCTGGAGTCACCGCAGTCAAAGCTGACGGTGCTGTGGTGCTGCGCCAGCGGCTGGGGCGCCAGCAGATCCATCAGCGTTGCCAGGGCCTCGGTGCCGTCATGGTGCGCTGCAGGCGATCCGTGGGGCTGGGCGGAGCATCGAGCTGGCGGAGAAACTGGTCAAAGTGCTCGGGCGAAACGGCCTGCCAGGCCTGCTGCACCAGCAGTTCACGGGCAGCATTGCGGGCCGCCTGCAGAACGAAGTCGGTTCGGGTGAGGCCAGAGGTACGGACCGCGCGATCAATCAGCGCCTGATCGTCGGGCGTGACCCGCAGATTCCAGCTGAGGCGAGGGGTGGCAGCCACGGATGAACAGCAGGCCTGAAGCCACCCTAGCCCCTTCAGGTAGACGGTGTCTATCCACATGATGATGGTGCATGGCGACAAGGGCATCACGCTGGGGCGCCGTCGTGGTGAACGTGATGGCAGCGCGAGTGGACAAGGGGGTGGAGCGGATGCTCTTGTCCGTTCCCCCGCTGGATGAGGCCCAGGCGTTGCCGTGGCCTGCCTATTGGTTCTGCGGATGAAGGGGACTGGGGCGGCATAACCACACCCGGAGCCGGGTGGGCTGCAGCCGAATCACGCCCACCCCAGAAGGGATCACAGCAGGGGCAATGGCCTGACGGGCCGCCCAAAACCAAACCTGGCCCGGTCCCCCGGCAGCCGCCCGCATCCCTCCATGCCCCCGCCCCACCGCACGACGTGGCCCGGCGGATCCTGGAAAGCGCATGCTGGACCGGGTTCACCTTCAACGGCATCACCCGCTGCGAGAAGGGCACCGTCGACCTGGTGGGCGGCGAGCAGCTGAGCGACAGGCGGCATCTGCTGGCACTGAACCGCCAGGCCTGCTCACGCCATTGGTTGAATTGGCACGATTGCCGGCAGCACGGTTTCCAAGGCTTGCTTGGCCAGCTTCAAATCATGGCTGGCCTGCATCCGCAGCCAGAAGCCCTCGCTCAGGCCGAAGAAACAACAGAGGCGCAGGTCGGTATCGGCGGTGATCGCCCGCCGACCCTTCACGATCGCGTTGATGCGGCTCTCCGGCACGCTGATGGCCAGCGCCAATCGGTACTGGCTGATCCCCATCGGCTTGAGGAACTCCTCCAGCAGCACCTCGCCCGGGGGCACGAGCATCACGTCAGTGGTAGTCAACGATCTCGACCTCCTCTGGCCCGGCTTCCGTCCAGATGAAGCAGAGCCGGAACTGGTCGTTGATGCGGATGCTGTGCTGGCCATGGCGGTTCCCCCTGAGTGGCTCCAGGCGATTGCCTGGTGGAACTTGTAGATCGTTGAGGCAGGCGGCCGCATCGAGGATGGCGAGCTTCCGGAAAGCGACGCGAGCGAAGCCTCCAAAGCGGCGCCCCGGCTTGCCTTCAAAGAGGGCCTGGGTGTCGCGGCAACGAAACGACCTGATCACACCGTTACCTTACCCCCGCTGGACGTAGGCACGCCAGGCAGTGGGGCCGGGTGAAGGCGATCACTCGCTGACATGGCGGCCTGGCTTGCCTGTGTTCCTCCTCTTGCAAGTGCCACCCCCGTCACACCCCCGCCAGGATGTCCCCAGGCCCCCGCCCCAGCACAGGACATCGCCCGCCAGATCCTGGAAAGCGCATGCTGGGCCAGGTTCACCCTCAACGCCATCACCGCCTATGGCGATGGCCACGACAGCCTGATCGGCGGCGACGCGTTGAGCGATGGCGAGCGCGACGCGCTGCTGGAGCTCTGCCGCCAGCGCCTCGATGCCTTCCGCGAGCAGCGCGGCGACGAGGTGTTCGCCCACCACAGCCGCCACCGCAGCCCGATCAGCGGCTCGGTGAAATACCAGGAGCTCACCCGCGCCCGGGGCCGCTGCGAGTGCAGCGGAACCCATGAACACCAGCGTGCCCTGGAGGTGGCACCCATCATCCCCAGGAACCACGGCGGCTCCGACGCCATCAGCAACCTGCAGGCGCTTTGCTTCCGCTGCAACGCCGGCAAGCGCGACGGCTGTTTGCCTACGCAAGAGGGCGCACCGACTTCCGCGGTGTGCAGGCCAGCTACGGCCACCGCGAAGCGGGCTGTGTGTTCTGCGCGCTGGAGGGCAGCGGCCGGGTGCTGCTGGAGAACGAGGGGGCACAGCCTGGTGATCCCGCGTCGCCATGGGGCCGGAGCTGGAGCTGCACCAGCCGGAGTGGAACGCCGTGGTGGAGCTGGTGAAGCTGCGGCGGGATCAGCTCAGTGCCCAGGACGCCACGATCAGCCGCTGGGCTGGTTTCACTCAACGCAAGAGGGGGGCTGAACTCAGGCGAGGCGGCAGGGCAGACGGTGTTTCATGCGCACTGGCATCTGATCCCCCGGCGAACAGATGTTGACAAATCCCCCCGCGGAGGCGTTCGGGGAGTTATCAAGGGCAAACAGCACTACTGAGACGTGGCCACCAAGACGCCAACGCGCAAGAAGCTCGATCGGCCAGCGGTCTTAGCAAGGATCGATGAGATCCTCTCGGCTGGGGATTTGGATGCTGAAAGCCTATTGGCGTTCGCGGAGTTTATCAACGGAAAGCCGTTTCCTGAACCTGTTCTCACGCTGACAGAGCTCAGATCGGCAGTGTGCAAGGTGTTTGACAGCAAGAATGCCACGGAGCTACGTAAGTCAAGTGAGTTCAACCTCGCGATGGCAGGCCGCACATTTGATCTCAAAACAAAGGCCGATTGGCTCAAGCTCTATCGGGAGTGGGTTGGAGTTCCCCATAGCGAGCGTGCTAAAACTGGCAAAACATCGATTAACGGCATCGATGTCTTAGAAAACTTCAGACCATGGCATGTGTTCTCACTTGATCCATCAACAGCGAGCGCCGAGGACATCAAAGAGGCCTTTCGCAGGCTTGCCAAGGAACACCATCCCGATGTTGGCGGCGATCCGCGCGTCATGGAGCGGCTCCAAAAAATGCGTGACTCCCTCCTTGCCTTCCTTTAACCAAGCCGATGACGACGACATCCAAGCGATCACGTGATGCCTTCTCCTTTCAGGAGACCGCCAGAATTCTTGGCATCAGCGCCAAGAAGCTCAACGGCATCTGCCAGTTCTTTGATGCCCACAATGATGATGAGTGGGAGTTGGTAGAAGGAGAATTCTTTGAATACGAGCCTGGCCAAGCACGCAGCCGGCGCTTTTACGAAGAAGGCGTGATGGCGCTGGCGAAGTATTTGGAGGAGAAGGAAGGTGGGAGCATTTTAGCCAAGATTCATGAGTTCTTTACCCAGCACCGTACACGGGTGACACGCACACTCGTTAAACGGCGCATTATTCAAGTCACTCAAGATCGGAGCGCCATCCAGATCCGAGGTGATCTTGTTTTCCTGGAGCAGCGCTCAGTCGTCAGGGTGCTGGGCACCAATGGGAAAGGGATGGCTGGCACCATCACCCGGATACAGGAAGAGAGCTCTGGCCTAGAAGGTGCTGAGGGGTTAGAGATCGGTGTACATTTTGATAGCTTTGAGGGCAACGATCAGCGCCATTGGAGCCAGCGCGGCATCGTGCGCCTGGCGAAGACGATGAGGGACAAAGGCAGAATCACCAAAGCACGAAAGGCTTGGGTGAAAGCAGTTGCCGATGTGGCGGAAGAGTGCTTTGAGGTCCAGCGAAAGCTGCTCGAAAGCCACGAAGCGAGGGTGAAGACAGCGAAGGATAAAGTTCGGCAGAGGGCGCTCCGTAAAGATGGTGCTGGCTGTGCCGTCTCCGGCCAAAAACCGTCAGCCTCCGATCAGCATCCAGTTGAACTAGAGGCGCATCATCTGTTTGATGCCAGTTCACGTCCCGACCTGGCAGCCTACGAAGAAAACTTGATTGCTATCAGCAGCAGTATTCATCGAAACTTCCATAAGTGGATGGGCTCAAAATCTTGCGAGCCCAAAGACTTTGTTGACTATCTCCTAGGCAATGAGATGAACCATTTTGATGGGCCACCCAGTGTTAAAAAAAGGAAGGAGCAGAAGCTCCAAAAGCTTATGAATCGGCTTGAACTGCTTCAAGCCAGATTTGAGGGGAATCACTTGCTGTACTAACTTGTAAACTCAGCAGGCGCGTTAGCGATCGACTGGAGTGCCTTGTTATGTGCTTTATATCACTTCACTTATATTCTCTACATCTGTTTTCGGGCAGAAGAGGACATTCGCAGCCCGAATTCTTGGCAAATCGCTCAACCTATCCTAGAAGTTCCAGAAACAGTCGCGAGCAGGCTTTGGGCTTCGATTTGGCTCTTGCTCCGATCCCATAGGCCTTGCCACTTATGAATCTGAGGCGTGTTCTCGTAATGTCAGATCTATGACGATTACTTCGATCGTCTCCACCCCGGGAAAACTTGCGGAGATCTCGTGCCAATAGCCTTTTAGGGCATTGGCCAATTCAACTAATCTGATCCTACGTTGATTGACCATCCATCTTCTCTCGGAATTCCTTCCTTGCCAGACCAGCAGCATTACGCCACATCCCGCACTTTCCTCTCTGAGGTAATCACCCGCCAGTTGGTTGCGCAGCCGCTCGCAAAGCTGTGGGCCGGACCAGCCCTTGTCGAGCAGCTTTAACTCGATAGGAACTGGTGATTGCACATACGCGTTCTGCAGCCAGATATCCATACGCTGGCTGTTGGCGAGTTCCGGCTCTTGTGCAGTCGTGTATTGATCACGGCAGTGCTGGTTGAGCCAGCCCGCTATCAATGTGCGCATCTCAGTTTCGCCGTCGACACGCTGCCAGGTTCTCCAGGGGCTGTCGTTTCCCCGTTCCAGCCAGTTCTTTAGGTCCTGCAAACGATGCACAGCAAGGTCGAAGAGCTGATGATGCGTTGCGGGCGTTATAGTTTGGAACATATCAAACGCGTTGACCTGCTCAGCTGTCCAAGGCTCAATGTCGCCATCTTCTTCAGCTCGCTTGTATGCCTGCTTGGCCATCCACGTACGATAATTAGGGTCCGGGTGCTCGTGGATCAGTCGCTCAATGGCTGTATAAGTGGCTTTGCCCGGCATTTCAGATAGGAGCTTGAACAAACTTTCTCGCGCATTCTGAGCATCATCGCGCAGCCTTGGAGAATCCTCGCGCCCACCACCACGATTGATGTGATCCGACGCCCGAACATAGCGGTGCGCCAGGGTATAGAGTTTTTTCAGATGCTCTGCTGATTGAAAGTGGCCGAATCCAGGGCCTCTATCTCTCGGTCCCTCCCTATCGATAAGCGCCTTAACGAATACCTGCGCCGCGGTTATTGCAACATTCCCGTCAAGACCCGAGAGCCACTGTTCGAGTTCCGGGATACCATTTTCCGGCTCGCAATCGACTCGGAGAGCATACCACGACGCAATACTGTTCGCGTCTGTTGTTTGAGCTATCTGGTGATTTGCCAATTCGGCAAGACTTGCTGCCTCCGTACCGCCGTTCACCAATATGTATATGCAGTAGTTCCGGTTGGCGTGAATGCACAAGGGGTGAGATTCGACCCATTCGAGTATCGCAGGAGCAATGTGGGTATGCAGCCAAGGTGCATGATAGGCCAAGTCATGGAGAATGTAGTGCATGGGCTCGTCTGGACTGGTGTTCTCAATCTCCCAGAACAATTCGCTGGTCACCGCCTCTTGGACCAAGCCCGGGAAAGCCTGGTGCATCCTCTCGAACCACGACGGAAATCCGTTAAGCGGCCAGGCGAGATAGCGTATAGCTTGGCGTGCTTGCGCTTCATCCAGATAGCCTGGGAAATCCGCATTCTCGGTAGCCTCAATTTCCAGTCCGGCTAGGCCAAAAATTAGAGCGTATGGGATGCTGTTACCTGGGTCTCCCTCGGACCTTAGGGATGGAACATAGCTACGCCAATGATTAATGGCGGCTTCACGATACTCCTGCGCGACGCCCTCACCGAAATCTGAAGTCAGCGCCGGCCAGTTAGAGTACTCAGAGCGGCTTGTAGCTAAGCAACTATTCTGCAGCTCGCGCATAAGGCAGTACTGGTCGCTCATGAACGTACCGGACTCCATTTCAGGTGGGGTGCGGACCCGCTCTGGGTTAGCACGTAACTCCGCTATCCACTCGGCTCGCTGCTTCTTTTGTCGCTCTTCCTCCTCACTGCGCCTCTGTAGGCGTTCTGCACGTTCCGCCTCATGCCTCCGAACCGTCTCCGATACCGGCGGATCGATCAGAAGTCCCAACTTATTTGTCAATTCAGAATCTTCGGAAACGACATTTTGTAGTTGGGCAAGAATGTCCACCGGTCGGTCATTGCGCGCATAAACTTGAAACGCCGTACTGAGCGCGACCGATCTATCGTCGTGCAGCGCGCGGGAGCCAATACATTCGAGTAGCCTCGGGAAACTATCAGCATCGAACTTCCAGAATGGGCCTAGCCATGAAGCTGGCCAATCATCGGTCAAGGATTCACCTGTACGCTCCGCCTGCGCTAATCGAGCTTGTTCAATGCTGAACCAATAAAGGGAATCGTTGAGCTCCGGCCATGTGGGTACAAGCTCATGAAGCCTGGTTTTGTACTCACTGAGCTCTTCATCTTGCCAATTACGCAAGGTTGTGACCATTAGCAGGATAGAGAGAGATGTTTCGCTTAAAGCGGCGTCGCTTCGAGCGACAACCAGCTTTTCTACTGCGTGTGAGGCTGGCCCTAGCAACCACGCACATTCCTTCGAAACAAGGCACTCTCGCCTCTCGACATAAGGTGGCTGTTCCAGATAAGCATGTAGACCACTTATCAATTGAGCGATGGCCTGATCCTCTTCAACATTCAGCAAGCGTTCCACCAAGCCGTGTAGAGCGCGAGCAAGGCCAGATGTCTCGTACCTTTGATGGGGCGGCAACTTGCCCAGTGCAATCACCAGCTTTTCGACAACTTCACTATCAGGCGAAGATTCTTCCACCAGCTCTGCGAGCAGTTCGCGGGGAATCGGGTCATCGCCATCGATAAGTTGTTGCCACACACTGGTTTTCTGCTCTACGGTCCCGCACGACATCACCGCGCGTGCCGATGCTATTCGGGCATAAATTCCCCGAGAAGCATCTGCTGCAATAGGAACCAGAGAGGCCACGCAACCTGCCATTTCTCCTTGCCAGACCAGCCGGCCTAGAAAGAAGATGGCGTCGTCATTGTCGCCGTAGGCGTTTATGAGCTGCTGAGCGTTGGCCGAGAGGTCTGGATTGGCGATTCGCGCGATTGCACTATTTTCTCGTGCGGAGCGATTATCCTGATCCGAAGTGATGCGCTTGACGATGTCTGCCAATATCCCCTGTCGTTCTGCCAATGGTAGGCATGATGGATCGCCACCTTCGACAGCAATCTCAGGGTGAATCTGAAGCGCCTTGCTCCGAATCGCGTCGTCAAACAGGATGAGCCACGGCAATATCGCTCGAAGTCTGGGGGTAACAATCTTTTGCCCATATTGCTCACGGAAGAAGAGAGCTTCGACTGAATGGCGACTGTTGCCCGACCTTAACAAGCCAAAGAACCACTCTGCAGCAAGCAACTCGCGCACTTCCCGATGGCGAAACCGTACTGCCCCATAAATGATGTCGTTGAAAATTCCGCGTTCAAGTAGAGCCCGAACATCTTCGGGATTCCAAGCAGCAAGGACGGTTTCAGCATCAACCCCAGGTTTGAGCGGCGTCGCATCCGGGACATTAAGGCCCGCCCGCCCGGACAGCACGACCGCAGCAGCCAAACAACGCGCGCCCTGTCTTGCTTGTTCCAGATTCAAGGGTTGACGTTGCGCCCTGTCAGTACTGTGCTCATCGCGTAGGCGCTTTTCGATGTTGTAGCGGAGCAGGTCTAAACGGCCACCTAGGACGTTGTCCTCAGCCCATTTGGCCAATATGCCTTCAAGGTCAAATGGACGCTCCGCCAAACTCCAAACGTCGGCACGATCGATTTCCCTGATCAGGCCGTCGACATTCTGTGCCGCCCGAGCAACGCAGAAACGCCGAATCCGCCCTTCATCCAACGGGCGCATAGTGAAAACGGTGAGGGCGCTTTGCGGCGTGGCTTGCCGATCACCATCCTCTTCTGTCTGTGCTGCGGGGAGATACAGAAGTTGATCTAGCAGTTTTTGGTCTTCCTTTGGCCGCCATGCATAGGGGCGACTCGAAATGTAGATATGAGCTCTGTGCGCGCCATTTGCGACCCCCCTGGCAAAGCTGCGAAGAGCCTTCTGCAAGGCTCTCGGGTGCTCTAGCCGAGCCTCATCAACAGAATCCAGGAAAAACCATGCCTCGTCCGTCGACTGCAGCCATGCGTGAAACTGGGCTTCTGTGCCTATTTCAAACGCGGTATAGAAATCAGTTTCGATATCTTCAATTCGGAGAAAGAAGGCTGCTTTTCCTTCGCCCCTGAGAGAATCGGCACGTTGCCGCAACTCCTCCGTCTTCCCCGCACCCGCTTCCGCCAATATGATGCAGCGGAATCTTTCCTCCAACCCTTCCCAAGCTATCGGTTTGGCATGCCCCCAAGCCAAGAGGATTTCGCCACTCTCCGCTTCTTTTTCACTTTTGTAGACAGGTGAAAATTCGCGATCTAACGGGACATAGTCTTCCATTTAGTATCCTCATGGCTCGTAAATGAAGAGCTATTATGGATCAGGATGACAAAATTACCCTGATGATCAAGAGCGAGCATGTTCAGCAGAGCTGTTCGATTCGGGTCGAAACCCGCCATTCCAAAACACATAACGCTGATTGGGCGGATCCCCATAAACTCCCTCTTGCTATCCCTGCATCCGCATAAGACGAATAAAAGAGCTTGGCTTCACTGAGCATATCCCTCGCTGGAACAAGCATCCGGCCTTGGTCGTCAATGCTGCCTGACACGTTATCCGGACCCGCATAACATCGCCACAGCCCAGTCCGATTCCTGGCTGGCGATCCACAGCAAGTACCGCAGCACAGGCACCTGGCCAGCCCATGCCCCACCAGGCCCTCCCCCCAGGCCCATACCAGCAACTCCTCACCGAAAGCCTGGAGCAGCAGCTGCGCGACCTGCAGGAAACCCTGGTCGCCACCGACGGCTTTGATCCCCAGGAAGCCCCGCGCCTGTTGGCCCGGCACCTGGCGCGTCTGGCCCTCATTGCCCTGGAGCACCTGAGCGGTGGCGCCACCCCTGAGCACCAGCTGGCCCTGGTGAACCAACTGGTTGGCCTGCTCCAGAGCCAGGCGCCGCGCGCCATCTCCATGGGCGACCTGCTGCACCCCTCCGCCCGGCTGCTCTCGGAGATCCGATCCACGGCGCTTCTGCCCGGCCAGGCCGCAACCATCCGCCCGCTCATCCCCCTGGCCGACAGCACCCTGCTGGTGAACGCCAGCGGCGAACCGTCGGTGGGGCAGGCGCTGATCCACGAAATCCCCTCCGCCCAGCGGATCGACTTGCTCTGCGCCTTCATCAAGTGGAGCGGTCTGCGCCTGCTCCAACCGGCACTGTCTGAGTTCCTGCAGGCCCAGCCCCGCCGCTCGTTGCGGGTGCTCACCACCGTCTACCTGGGCGCCACCGACCGCCGCGCCCTTGATTGGCTGGTGGCCCACGGTGCCGAGGTGCGCGTCAGCTACGACACCCGCCGCACCCGCTTGCACGCCAAAGCCTGGCTGTTCCATCGGCCTGGCCTCTCAGGTAGCGCCCCTTCCTCCACCGCTTACATCGGCTCCTCCAACCTCTCCACCGCCGCGCTGCACGACGGCCTGGAGTGGAACGTGCGTCTCTCCGCCCACGACAACGAGGGCATCCTCGCCAAGTTCCAGGCCGCCTTTGAGAGCTACTGGGAGGAGGGCGAGTTCGAGCCCTACCGAGCCAGCGAAATCGAGCAGCGCCGCTTTGATCGGGCCGCGCGCGAGGAGTCGGCGGGGGACCCAGCAGCAGACGCCACCCCGCTCAGCTTTTTCGACATCCGCCCCTACGCCTACCAGCAGGAGATTCTCGACAAGCTGTCGGCCGAGCGCAGCCTTCATGGCCGATGGCGCAACCTGGTGGTGGCCGCCACCGGCACGGGCAAAACCGTGATCGCCGCCCTCGATTACGCCCGCCAGGCCAGTTCGGGGCGCCCGAGCTTGCTCTTCGTGGCCCACCGGCGCGAGATCCTGCAGCAGAGCCTCGCCACCTTCCGCCAGGTGCTACGCGATGGCTCCTTTGGCGAGCTGCTGGTGGATGGCCAGCGCCCCAGCCAGTGGCGCCATGTGTTCGCCTCGGTGCAGTCGCTCGCTGGGCTGGATCCGGCAGACCTGGCGCCGGACACGTTCGACGTGGTGATCGTCGATGAGTTTCACCACGCCGCATCCGCCAGCTACGAGCGCTGGCTGCGCCACCTGGCGCCCGTCCTGCTGATGGGCCTCACCGCCACCCCCGAGCGCACCGGCGGCGAGCACATCCTGCATTGGTTCGATGGCCGCATCGCCGCCGAGCTGCGCCTCTGGAGCGCCTTGGAGCAGGGCCTGCTGTGCCCGTTCCACTACTTCGGCCTCCACGACGGCACCGACCTGTCGCGGATCGAATGGCGCCGCAACGGCTATGCCAGCGAAGCCCTGTCCAACCTCTACACCGCCGACGACGCCCGCCTGCGCCTGATCCTGCGCGAACTGGCAGACAAGGTCACCAACCTGGCGGCGATGCGGGCCCTGGGCTTCTGCGTGAGCGTGGAGCACGCCCATTGGATGGCCCGCAAGTTCGTGGCCGCCGGCCTGCGCGCCGCCGCCCTGGATGCCTCCAGCCCCCGGGAGCAGCGCGCCGAGCAGATCCGCCGCCTGCGCTCCGGCGAGCTGCAGATCCTGTTCGCAGTGGATCTGTTCAACGAAGGCCTCGACATCCCCGAGATCGACACGGTGCTGTTCCTGCGGCCCACCGAGAGCGCCATCGTGTTCCTGCAGCAGCTCGGCCGCGGTCTGCGCCTCTGCCGGGGCAAGAGCTGCCTCACGGTGCTGGATTTCATCGGCCAGGCCCACCGGAGCTTCCGCTTCGATTTGCGCTACCGCGCCCTGCTCGGTGGCACGCGCGACCAGCTGGAGCAGCAAATCAAAGATGGCTTCCCCTTCCTGCCGGCCGGCTGCAGCCTGCAGCTCGATCGGGTGTCGAGTGAGCGGGTGCTTGCCAATTTGCGCGAGTCGCTGCCCACGCGCCGGCCCCAGCTGCTCGCCGAGGCCCGCCGCCTCGGGCGCTGTTCGCTGGCGGGGTTGCTGGAGGGGCTTGGGATGGAGCTGGGGGAGTTTTACAAGGTGGCGGGCTCCTGGGCGTTGCTGCAGCGGGAGTTGGGGTGGGTGGCGGCGGGGGCGGCCTCAGGGGAGCCCACGGCGGATGAAGAGAGGTTGGGGCGGGGCATCGCTGGCGGCCTGCTCCACCTGGATGACCCGGAGCGGTTGCGCTGGCTGGCGGATCAGCTGCGGCGACCCATCGCGCCTGATCCAGCGGGCTTCGATCCGGAGACGGAACGCAGCTGGCGCATGCTGATGGCCCAGCTCTGGGGCAGCGGCCGGCAGCACGTGCCCCTGGCCGAGGCCCTGGTGCGGCTCTGGGCCGCCGCTGACCTGCGCGCCGAGCTGGTGGAGTTGTTCGAGCTGCTGCACGAGCGCACCGACCACCTGGTGAGCCCGCTCGACTGGGACCGCGCCGATCCGCCCCCCATCCCCCTCAAACTCCACGGCCGCTATTCCCGCGCCGAGGTGTTCGCCGCGTTTGGGTTGTTGAACGAAGCGCGGTCCTTCCCCGGCCGGGAGGGGGTGTTCTTTGACGAAGCCACCCAGTGCGACGTCTTCTTCATCACCCTCAAGAAATCAGAGCGGTTGTTCTCCCCCACCACCCGCTACAACGATTACGCCATCTCCCCGTGGGAGTTCCACTGGGAGAGCCAGAGCCTCACCCGGGAAGCGTCCACCACTGGGCAGCGATACATCCACCACGTTGAGCGCGGGAGCCGGGTGATGCTGTTCGTTCGGGAGGAGAACAGGCGTGGTGGGGTGACGCTGCCGTTTCTTTGCCTGGGCTTTGCCGACTACGTGAGCCACGAGGGCGAGCGGCCCATGGCGATTCGCTGGCGGCTGCACCGGGCGATTCCGGCTGCGTTCGTGCCGGAGCTGGCGTTGGCGGTGTGAGGGACTGAAAGGTCCATTAACCTGACCCCATGGACACGGTTGCCCCGCTGCTGCCCTTACTGGCCGATCGGTTGGAGCCGCTCAGGCACCTCTGCAACCGCTACGGCGTGGATCGGCTCGAAGTGTTCGGCTCGGCGGCGAAGGGCCTGTTCGACCCCGCCAGCAGTGACCTGGACTTCATCGTGCAGATGACAGGCCAACGGGAGCCTGGCTACGCCCGACGCTTCTGTTCCTTCGCCGATGAATTGGAAGCCCTCTTCGGCCGTCCGGTCGATCTCTTGACGGAATCCATGATTCACAATCCCTATTTCCGGAAGGACGTGGACGCCTCACGCCGGCTTCTCCTGGAACTCTGACATGCGAAGGGAGGCGCTGAAACGCCTGCTTGACGCCTTGGAGGCAATCGAAGCAATTGAACGCTTCATCGAGAACTGCACGCTTGACCACTACCTTGACGATGAGCTGATCCAATCAGCTGTGGAGCGCAAATTTGAAATCATCGGAGAGGCTCTCAAGCGAGCACTTGAAGCCGATCCAAGTGTGCTCGTGATCATTCCAGATGTACGTCGCATCGTTGGAACACGGAACAGAATCATCCATGTGTACGAAGCCGTGGATCAGCTGATTCTCTGGGATTCGATCCAGAATGACCTGCCTGGCCTGAGATGCTCTCTCTTGGCAGCGTTGGACAAGGATCCTCCCACCACTTAGCCATTGCTACTCTCACCGCCGACGCCCTGTGCATCCACCGCGAAGGCGTGATCTGGCACCGGACCTGCGCGACCGACCTACAGTTCATCAGCCTGCGCAAAAGCTAAGCCCTCTTCTCCCCCACCACCCGCACCCGCGACCTGGCCCTTGGCCCCTCTCGGTTCCATTGGCGGAGCCAGAGCACCGGCGCGAGGCCGGCCGGGCCGGGGGTGTCACCGAGCCGTTCCGGTGTCTGGGGTTTGCCCGCGATGAGAGCCACGAGGGTGAACGCCGCTTGGCCACCCGCCAACGCCTTGGTCGCCGAAAAGGTGTAGACCCTACTCAGCCCCGGTAGAAGCGTCAGGAACATCATCGAGCTTCTGGCAGACACCCTTTGAGTTCCACTTGGCGGGTTCAAGATCCGTGAACGAACCGGTTTCACCCTTGTAGCTGAGGTTTTGGAGATCGACGGTGTTGGTCTCCCACTCCATCTGGGGGCGATACCGTTTGACCTCCCAGTGAACCTCCTGCGAGGTGATCCTCACGAGCGTCTCATCCACCAGACCTCGCGCAGCCGGATCTGGGATGTCGGAGTTCCAGAAGGTGTTCGTCCTGTCCAACGTACGGGGATCCAGTTCCTGTACTTGTTGCTGGCGGGGATTGACGCGGACGGCCTTCAGCGAACCTTCCTCCAGCTGGCAACGCAGCAGAAAGGGCTTCGGCTTCAGGAGATGCTCACAGCCAGCGAGAAAGAAGGCCAGTGTCACCATCACCAGGTGCCGTGTGCAGAGTGGGAGCATCAGTGGAGGACCCAACGCTGAATCCAGATCCAGACCAGCAGCTTGGTTCAGGTGTCCTGCCTCGCTACCAAGGTGTTCACGAACCGCATCAACCAACCGCAGACATCAACCATCTCAGCGATAACCTCCGTGTGGCTGCCGCCCTGCTTGCAGCTGGGGGTGGTGTTGCTGTCTTTCCTGTTTGTTGGCCCGTGGGATTGGGCGCACGCCGGGCAGCATCGTTCCCACCCGAACTCCGCGGCGGTGCTGATGCTCGGTTCCATCCTCCACTGCCACAACCTCGATGATCCGTCTCACTGCAGCTCAACCTGAGCTATTGCGGTTGCTGGGGGAGCGCGGTGGGGCGCTCACCGCCGGAGAGGCGGCATCCCGCACGGGCCTCTCCCTGGAGCTGGTGGAGCGCCAGCTGCTGGAGCTGGCGGTAGCCGTTGGGGCGTCTCTGCGGGTAAGCGACGACGGCAGCGTGGCTTATCACTTCCCACGCCATCTTTGGCGAAGGTTGCTGGCGCGTTCCTGGCGGTTGCGGTTGGGGGCCACGCTCAACTGGCTCTGGCGGCAGTCCACCCGGCTGGTCCGCCTTGTGATCGGCACGCTCCTGACGTTGCTGGCGTTGCTGCTGGTCACTGGCCTGATGGTGACCGGCCGGATTCCGGCCTCCGCGGAGTTCCTCAAAGCCATGGCTGGTCTGCTGCTGCACGTTGTGCTGGGCGTGGGCGACAGCGTGGCCGGCCTCGCCAGGGGCCGCCGCCGTCAGCATGATGATCCGGTCGCCTTGCAACGGCAGAAAGCCATCCAGGACGACCTGGAGCTTCTGGAGTCGCTGTTTTCGGTGCTCTTCGGCGATGGCGATCCCAACCGCAACCTGGAGCAGCGGCGTTGGCGCCGCATCGGCTGCTTCATCGCCCATCGTGGTGGAGCCGTGATTGCCGAGGATCTGGCCCCTCTGCTGGATCTGCCCCGCCGGCCCGCCGACGGTGAACGGGCCGGTGAGATCGCCGATGCCGCGATGCTGCCGGTGCTGCTGCGCTTCGATGGCCGCCCGGAGGTGAGTGAACAGGGCGAGTTTGCCTATCACTTCCCGAGCCTGCAGGTGTGCTCCGGGCTCGCCAAGCCTGCACACGGCCGTGGCCAGGCCCTTGCTGCGGATCGCCCCTCACCACCGCTGCGGGAGCGGCGGTGTGTCTTCAGCCGGGCAAGCTCGGACGTGCGCTGGGCCTACGCCGTGCTCAGTGGCGCCCTGCTTCTGCTCGCCCCGATGCTGTTCGATATCCTTCGGACCACGCCGCCCCTGCTGGCGGGCCTGGCCTGGTTCAGCATCGGTTACGCCCTTCTGCTGATCGCGATCCCGCTGCTGCGGCTGGCGGCCCTGCGCTGGCGCAACCGCCCCATTGTGGAACGCAACAGTCTTCGCACCGGCTGGGCGCGCAGCGCCAGCTCCCCCACAGGGCGCCTCGACCGCAAACGATCCTTCGCCCGCAGCTTCGCCCGCCACCGGCACCTCGGCACAGACGGCTTGGCCTACACGACCGAGAAGGGAATGCTTGAGCAGGAGATTGAGTCCTGATCGCTGCTCAGCATCACCTTGGCGAAGCTCCGCGGGAAGGGGCACGGACTCGCTGTTGCCCCGCATGGACACACGGCTGGGTGTGGACAGGTTCGGCTCAGGACGAGCAGCTGTAGTGGGACACCCCTCCGGCGTTGAAGAACTCCCTGGGCTTGAGGCGGTCGTAGGTAGGCGCCAGTTCCGGGCTCAACTCTGCGTAGGGATGGCGAAACACCGCCTGTAACTCCTGGATCGCTGTGGTGTCGCCTTCGGCAGCCTGTTGATAAGCCGGTGCGATCAGCCATTCACGCCAGGTCACTGCCGGGTTCACACGCTTCATCGCTGCAGATGTCTCGTTGAGGTTGCCATTGGCCGTGACTTGTGCACGCCAGCGTTGCAACCACTGCGTCCATTGCGCATCGAGCTCATCTGAATTCGGCAGGTAGAAGCTCTCATTCAAAGCGGAGAGTTGCTCGGGAATGGCAGACAGCCTGCGGAAAAAGATCGTGTAGTCGACCTTGGAGTGCACCATCAGTTGCAGCAGCTCGTTCACCAACGTGGTGTCGTAGGAGATCAGGCCGAGCTTGCTGGCCCACATCGCCTCGATCTCCTGCTGCATCGCTTCGGCGAAGCCGTCGCGGATCTGATCCAGCCTGGCCAGGGCCTCCGTGTTGTCCTCGAGCAGTGACCGCAGGGCGGACCAGAACATCTGGAAGTTGGCTTCAGCCGCTGCCGGTTGATTGAAGAAGCTGAAATGCTCGCCGCCGCCGGTCCAGGGTTGAAATCTGGGATCAAACAGTTCACAGAAGCCGAAGGGCCCGTAGTCGAGGGTGTAGCCGCCTGCCGCGCAGTTGTCGCTGTTGAAATTCCCCTGGCAGTAGCCCACGCGGATCCAGTTCGCCACCAGTGAAGTGAGCCGCGCGCGGAACAATCCCGCCAGCTCCAGCACCTGGTCGCTGAACTGCAGACCCGGATCAATCTCCTGCCGGTAGTTGCGCTCGATCAGGTGGGCCACGATCATCCGCAACTCGTTCAGCGCCTCCGGATGGGCCTGGCGGCGGACACGGCGGGCGAACAGCTCCAGCTGGCCCACACGCAGGAAGGAGGGCGCCACGCGTGTGGTGATCGCTGCCGGGTTGTTCACCAGGATGTCGGGATCGAACGAGCGGGAGTTCGGCGTGTACCAGGGCCGGCGCACGGTTTCGGATCGGGACACATAGAGCGTGAGGGAGCGCGAGGTGGGCACCCCCAGGGCGTGCATGAACTCCTGCGCCAGAAACTCGCGCACGCTGGAGCGCAGCACGGCGCGGCCATCGGCGCCACGGCAATAGGGCGTGGGCCCACCGCCCTTCAGTTGCATCTCCCAACGCCGGCCGTTGAACACGCCTTCGAACACGGAAAGGGCCCGGCCATCGCCGTAGCCGTTGCCGGTGCCGAACGGGCACTGCTGGATGTATTCGCTGCCGTAGATCGAGAGGGCGTAACCAGTGGCCCAGCCGTAGGGCCGCATCGGTTCTGTGGCCGCGCTGATGTCGCCGGAAAACAGCCGCCGGAACTGGTCGTCGCGGACCAGTGATTCGCTCAGGCCCAGCTCGTGGAAGAGGGTGCTGCTGTGTGCCACCAGCTCTGGCGCTGGAAGCGGCGTGGGCGTGACCGGCACGTAATGACCGGAGAACACCTGACGGGGCTGGTGATCAACGCCATCGACCGTGGCCTGCGGATCCGCCCGTAATGAATCCAGCAGCGAGTAGTCGGCCCGTTGGGCAAACGCCGCGAACGTGGTTGTTGTCGGCTCAGCTGTTGTCGGCGCTGGTGCCGCGGCTGGTGCGGGCTCTGTTGACGGCGCGGATATCGGCACGGATGACGGCACGGAACGTTCGGGTTGGGGCGGCCTGGGCAGGGCCCTGACGCTGAGGCCCCCATCCTGGCGAAGCGGAGCGCATCAGCGGCCCTTCAACAGCGCCACATACCGCTGCACCGCGCTGCGGTGATCGGTGTCGGCCCGCAGGGCGATGAAGCCGTCGGGCCGCACGGCCAGAAGCGTGAGGGGCCCCAGACTCAGGCTGGACGCTTCCTCCAGCCGTAGGGACACCACCGCCTCCACCAAGACCTGCGGGACCGTGCCGGCAGCCCTGTCGGCCTCCAGTTCGGCCTGCAGGCACGCGAGTGCCTCCGGGGGCGTCTCGGGGCCCGCCAGCAGCAGCAGCGTGTGGCCGCACCGGTGTGTGAGCGTGTGCAGAAGGCTCGCGCCGGCATCGGGTGGCACCGCGATCGTGGTGGGCAGCCGTTGGCCGGCGCCTAAGCCGAAGGCTTCTGCGAAGCCGTGGGGCTGGCCCTCGCTGCCGCTCAAGATCGCCGAGCTGGCGTAGCTCACGTTCATCTCGGCTTCCGCCACCGCTTCCTGCTGGCTGGCCACCGGATTGGCCAGCATGGCGGCGATCGCCCGGTCGCGGGCGGCACGCTCGCCGCTGTCCTGCAGTAAGTGGGCCTGCTCGGTGGCGTCGCTGGAGCGGCAGATCTGCTGCGCCACCGGACGCCGCTCCTGCTCGTAGCTGTCCAGCAGGGAGGAGTCAGCGGCGCCTTGGTGCACCAGGGCCAGCTTCCAGGCCAGGTTGGCGGCATCGTGCAGCCCGCAGTTCATGCCGTGCCCCTCGGCGGGGGAGCACACGTGGGCGGCATCGCCGGCCACAAACACCGGCCCGGCGCAGAAGGCGCTGGCCACCCGGCTGTGGCAGTGGAAACGGCTGGGATTTTCCACGGCGCTGAAGCGGGCCTCTGGCAAGTAGCGCCCCAGCACGGCGGCGGCCTCCGCCACCAGGTCGCCCTGGTCGCCTGCGGGCCGCAGGTACACCCGCCAGCGGCCCTCGGGCAGGGCCGTGAGGATCAGGGGCGATGGGTCGAGGTAGGCCGCATTGACCTCGTGGCTCTCAGCCCAGCCCTCCACCGCGGCATCGAACACGGCCCAGGGGCGGGCGATGCCATGGCCATCGAAGCTGAGCCCGCTCAGTTCGCGGGTGGTGCTGCGCAGGCCGTCGCAGCCCACCACCCAGCGGGCCTGCACGGTCTGCTCCCGCCCATCGCAGTCCACCGTGGCGGTCACGCCGTCGTTGTGGGGCTGGAGAGCCACCAGCCGGCAGGAGCGGTGCACCGTGCCCCCCTCCCCCTCGAGATGGTCCTTGAGGATCGCTTCGGTCACCTCTTCGGAAAGGCCGAGATTGAAGCCGTAGCGACTGCCGCAGTCGGCCAGATCCAGTTCCCCCAGCCGCTGGCCATCGGCGTGGATCAGGATTCTTCGCTGCCGGCAGCCAGCTTCGAGAAACCGGTCCACCAGCCCGAGCGCCTCGAAGATTTCCAGCGAACGCGGGTGGATCACCGTGGCCCGGTCCCAATGCAGGGCTTCAGCGCGGGCGTCGATCAACAGGTTGGGAACGCCGCGGCGCTGCAGCTCTCCGGCCAGCAGCAATCCGGTGGGGCCAGCTCCCACCACGAGCACGCAGGTTTGGCTGGGAAGGGACAGAACCATGGCGCCCGGGCAGGTCAAGTCACCGCGAGGCACAGTAAATCGACCCAGGGGCGCGGGCGCAGTCGAGGCCTTGGCGATGCGATACGCCTGGTGTGGAGGGTGCACCCGCTGGCACGCCCAGCGGTCAGCCTCCCTGGCCGATGTCGTGGTGCTGGAGCGCGGCCCTTACGAAGCCGGAACCACCGGCCAGAGGATCACCGTTGCCACCGGCGGCATCGCTGCGCCGATGCTGGCCGTGCGCCTGACGGGTCGCGTTCTCCACCCAGAGCCCTGAAGCGGCCCTGCCGCCGAGCTGTTTCCCCCCATGACCATCGCCCAGCTCAAGCTGTTTCACGCCCCCGCCACCCGCAGCGCCCGTGTGCGATGGGCGCTGCACGAGGTCGTGGGCGAGGCCTTCGTGTTGGAGCGCCTCGATCTGGCGGCGGGCGACCAGTTCGCCCCCGCCTTTGCGGCCCTCAACCCCAACCGTTCCGTGCCGGTGCTGCAGGTGGTCCGCGACGACGGCAGCGTGCAAACCCTGATCGAGAGCGCCGCGATCGTGCTGTTCCTGGCGGACGCCTCCCCCGCCGCCTGCCTGCTGCCCCCCGAGCCCGCCTCACCGCAGCGCGCCGACGTGCTCCAGATGCTCCAGTTCGGTGCCACCAGCGTCGATCGCCTGCTCTGGCAGCTCCGCCTGCACGAGAAGCTTCTGCCACAGCCGGAACGAGACCCCGGTGAGGTCGAACGCGCCCGCCGCCGCTTCCAGCAACAGGTGGAACCCCAGCTGGCCGAGCGCCTGCGCCAGCACCCCTACATCTGCGGCAGCGCCTTCACTGCCGCCGATCTGGTCATGGGCCACAACGTGCTCTGGGCCCGGTCCATGGGTCTCTGCGGCGAGCGCATCTTCCAGCGCTACCTGGCCCTGCTGGGCCGCCGCCCCGCCTTTGCGCGCGCCTTCGATGACATCAAGACCGTCACCCCTTGACGCCTGCTGCGCAGCAGCAAGGGGCAATGGATCGCAGTTTCAGCCCAACGCCTGATGCCAATGGCAAAGCGGCCCCTGGCCGCCGCCGATCGCCAGGGCATGGCGCAAGCCGCCCGCCACGAAGGCCTTGGCGGTCTGGATCGCCGCTGCCAGTGCGGCGCCACGGGCCAGCTCCGCTGTGATCGCCGCCGAGAGGGTGCAACCGCTGCCGTGGCTGTGGGGCGTGTCGATCGGGGCCAAGCGAAACCACTGGATGCGGCCGTCACGCCACAGCACGTCGCTGCCGCGCAGGCCCCGCAACCCGCCGCCCTTGATCAGCACCGCCTTGGGCCCCAGCGCGGCGATGCGCTCCGCCGCCAGTTCCAGATCGTCGGCGCTCTCCAGCGGCCGCCCGACCAGCAGCCGTGCCTCCTGCACATTGGGGGTGAGCAGGTCTGCCAGCGGCAGCAGCTGGGCCTTGAGGGCCTCGATCGCCTCCGGCTCCAGCAGCACCGCCCCTGCCCGCGACACCATCACCGGATCGATCACCCGGGCGGCCGCCAGCGGGGCGATCGCGGCGGCGGTGGCCTCAATCAAGCCCTGGTTGAGCAGCATGCCGGTCTTGAGGGCCGCCACCGGCAGATCCCGCGTCACTGCCTCCACCTGGGCCCGCAAGGCCTCGGGGGGCAGGGCGTCCACCCGCTCCACGCCGCGGGTGTTCTGGGCCGTGACGCAGGTGATCGCCGAGCAGCCATGCACCTGCAGGGCGCTGAACGTTTTGAGGTCGGCCTGGATGCCGGCGCCGCCGCCGGAGTCGCTGCCGCCGATGGTGAGCGCAATCGGGATCAAGGCCATGGCAAGGGCAGCGACGCACCGTCTCTATCGCAGCCCCTCCAGGAAGGCGATCACTTCATCGCACCAGAGAATCCACTCCTGCTCGAACAGGATGCCGCGGCGCAGGGTGAGGTAGCGGTACTGCTCCTGCAGCGGCAGATCGGTCTGGCTGAGGAACAGCGCTTCCTTCTCCCGGTAGGACGCGAGCTGGCCGGCATGCACGCCGCGGCGGCGTTGCACCTCCGCCAGCAATTGGTCGGGATCGGCGTAGGGGCCGCCGAGCACCTTCACCAGCAGGTCTTCGCGGATCGGCGTGGGCATCGAGGGTTCGCTGGCCCACTGGCTCAGCTCCCGCCGGCCCGCCTCGGTGATCGCATACACCTTGCGGTCCGGCTTGCCGTGCTGCGGCACCACCTGGCAGCAGGCCCAGCCGTTCTGCTCAATCCGCCTCAGCTCCCGGTAGATCTGCTGCTGGCTGGCCGTCCAGTAGCAGGCCATCGATTCCTCGAACTGCTTGCTGATGTCGTAGCCGCTGGCCTCCTGCTCGCAGAGCACCGTGAGGATCGTGTGCGCCAGGGCCATGGCAGGGCAGAGATCGCAACGGCTGGCACCTGATCCTCACCCAGCCGCCGGCGGCAGTGATTGACCTACTCAAAAAGTTGTGCATACACTGACGCACATACTCAACCTATTGAGTAACTAGTTGAGCGGCCAACGCCGGGGGCCACTCCCTCTGCCCGCACGTCACTCCCCGCACGCCACTGCCCGCCTCCAGCCCGCCATGGATTCCGCACCCGCTGCCACGCCTGCCCGCCCCGACACGGCGTTGCGGCAGGCGTGGCGCGGTTCCCTCCAGGGCCGCTGGGTCCGCTGGGGCCTGCCGCTGGCTGCCACCACGGCCGTCGCCCTCGCCCTCTCGCCGGGCCTGCGTCCCCGCCCACCCGCGATCCGCCCCCTGCCGGTGGCGGTGGTGAGGGCCGAACCGGTGAGCAGCTACCTCACCACGCGCGCCTACACCGGCGAGGTGGTGGCCGGCCGCAGCAGCAAACTCGGCTTCGAGCTGGGCGGCACCCTCGAGCAGGTGCTGGTGGAGGAGGGCGACCGGGTGGCCAGCGGTGAGCCCCTGGCCCGGCTCGACCGTCGACGCCTGCAGGCCCAACGCCAGCAGGTGCTGGCCCAGCGGCGGGTGGCATTGGCCGGGGTGGAGGAGGTGCGCCAGCAACTGGTCCTGGCCGAGCTGCAACGCAAACGGCGCCAGCAGCTGCTCGCCCAGGGCGCCATTGCCCGCGAGGAACTCGACCAGCAGACCCAGAGCAGCGCCGTGCTTCGCAGCCGCCTGCTTCAGGCGGAAAGCCAGGTGGACGATGTGAACGCTCGCCTGCGCCAGATCGATGTGGACCTGGCCCGCAGCGTTCTGGTGGCACCCTTCGCCGGCACGGTGAGCCAGCGCCTGCTGGATGAGGGTGTGGTGGTGAGCAGCGGCCAGGCCCTGCTCACCCTGGTGGAGGCGGCCCCGCAGGAGGTGCGGGTGGGCCTGCCCCCTGCCGTCGCCAGCGGCCTGCGCCCGGGCGAGAGCCATCCCGTGCAGGTGGGCGATCGCCGCCTGCAGGCCAGCGTCAGCGCCCTGCTGCCGGAACTTGATGCCGCCAGCCGCACCGTCACCGCAGTGTTGCGGCTGCCGGTGAACGATCTGCCGGTGGGAGCCACCGCCCGGCTCAGCCTGGAGCGCCGCGAGCAGGGCGAAGGCTTCTGGCTGCCCACCACGGCGCTGGTGGCGGCGGAAGGGGGGTTGTGGTCGGTGTATGTGCTGGAGGCGGCGGCCGGTGGCAGTAGCGCCCCGTCCCAGGGGCAGCAGGTGGGTCGCCGCCTGGTGGACATCGTGCACAGCGAAGGGGAGCGCTCGCTGGTGCGCGGCACCCTGCGCCCCGGCGAGCGCGTGATCGCCACCGGCACCCAGCGCGTGGTGCCGGGCGTGTGGGTGCAGGAGGCGAACTGATGGGCGAGCTGTTCCATCGCAACCGGCAGCTGCTGCTGCTCAGCGTGCTGCTGGTGCTGGTGTGGGGGGTCAGCTCCCTGCTCACCCTGCCGCGGCTGGAAGACCCGCTGATCAGCCAGCGCAATGCCCTGGTGATCACCACCCTGCCCGGCGCCACGCCGGAGCGGGTGGAGGCGCTGGTCACCAAACCGCTGGAGGAGGCCCTGCTGGAACTGGAGGAGGTGGAGGAGGTGTCGTCCACCTCCGGCTCCGGCAGCTCGGTGATCGCCGTGGAGCTCAAGGATGCGGTGCGCCCGGTGGCGCCGGCCTGGAGCAGGGTGCGCAGCAAGCTGGACGACGCCACTCCGCTGCTGCCGCCGGAGGCCAGCGAGCCGGAGTTCCGCGACGGCAACGTGGGCGCCAGCGCCCTGATCGTGGGTCTCACCTGGGAGCTGCCCGGCCCCGCCGATCTGGGTCTGCTCTCCCGCCTCGCCGACGACCTGCAGACCCGCCTGCGCGCCCTGCCCGGCACCAACAAGGTGGAGATCAGCGGCGAACCCCAGGAGGAGATCCTGGTGGAGATCGGCGCCCGCGACCTGGCCCAGCTGGGCCTCACCGCCCGCGACCTCTCCGAACGGATCGCCGCCAGCGACGCCAAGGAGGCCGCTGGGCAGGTGCGCAACGAACGCGGCGAACGACTGCTGCAGGTGGATGGCGCCCTCGATTCGCTCGAGAGGATCCGGGCCATCCCGCTCAGCAGCGGCGCCGATGGCGCCACCGCCCGCCTCGCCCAGGTGGCAGTCGTGAGCCGGGGGGTGCGCAGCCCCGCCGCCCAGCAGGCGCTCGTGCGCGGCCGCCCCGCCGTGGTGGTGGCGGCCACGGTGGCCCCGGACGTGAGGCTCGACCACTGGGCCCAGGGCGCCCGCCAGTTGCTGGAGGAGGTGCGCAGCACCCTGCCGGCGGGCCTGGGCCTGCACACCGTGCTCGATCAGAGCCGCTACGTGGAGGAGCGCCTCGATGGGGTGATCGGCAACCTGATCAGCGGCTCGCTGCTGGTGGTGGCCGTGTCGGCGTTGATGCTTGGCGGCCGCGCCGCCCTGGTGGTGGGGGCGGCCCTGCCGCTCACGGCGCTGATGGTGTTCGGTTGCCTGCGGCTGCTGCAGGTGCCGCTGCACCAGATGTCGGCCACCGGGCTGGTGATCGCCCTGGGCCTGCTGATCGACAACGCCATCGTGGTGGTGGAGGAGCTGCAGCAACGCCTGCGGGCGGGCACCGCTCCCGGCGAGGCCGTGCGGCAGACCGGCCGCTACCTGCTGGTGCCGATGCTGGCCGCCACGCTCACCACCGTGCTCTCCTTCGTGCCGATCGCCACCTCACCGGGGGCGACGGGGGAATTCATCGGCAGCATCGGCCTCACGGTGATCCTGGCGCTGCTCTGCTCCCTGCTGCTCTCGCTCACGGTGATCCTGGCCCTGGCCGCCCGGCTGCACCGCTGGCAGCCACTGGGGCCCGGCGTGCGCTGGTGGGAGCAGGGCCTGGCCATTCCCGCCCTCGACGGCCCCTACCGCGCCGCCCTGCAGCAGGTGCTGCGCCGTCCCTGGCGCGGCCTGGCGCTGTGTCTGGTGCTGCCGGTGGTGGGCTTTGCCAGTTTCGCCAGCCTGGAGCGCCAGTTCTTTCCCCCCACCAACCGCGACCAGTTCCAGATCGAGCTGCACCTGCCGCAGCAGAGCGCCATCGCCCGCACCGAAGCGCTGGCGCTCCAGGCGCGGCGCCACATCCGCAGCCATCCCCACGTCGACGACGTGCACTGGTTTCTGGGCGAAAGCGCGCCGCAGTTCTTTTACAACGTGATAGCCGACCAGGAGAACGCCCCCCACTACGCCCAGGGCCTGGTGCAGCTGCGCAGTGCCGAGGGCCTGCGCGACACGATCCGCGCCCTGCAGCAGAGCCTGGATCGCCGCTTCCCGGAGGCGCAGGTGCTGGTGATGCAGCTGGAGCAGGGTCCGCCGTTCGTAGCGCCGATCGAGCTGCGCCTGCAGGGCCCCGACCTGCAGCAACTGCGCCGGCTCGGCGACGACCTCAGGCAGCGACTGGCCCAGCTGCCGGCGGTGACGCACACCAGCGCCAGCCTGAGCGAGGCCCTGCCACGCCTGGCCCTGGCGGTGGATGAGGAGCAGGCCCGCCGCAGCGGCCTCGACAACCGCGCCATCGCCCGCCAGCTGCAGGCCGGCCTCGATGGTGCCGTGGGCGGCTCGATCCAGGAGGGCACCACCACCCTGCCGGTGCGGGTGCAGGTGGCCGAAACGCAGCGGGGAAACGCGGGGCAGGTGGCGAGCCTCGATCTGGTGGCACCCAGCGGCGCCGGCACGGTTCCCCTGGCGGCTTTGGCCTCCTTGCGGCTGGAGCCTGAGCTGGCCTCGATCGCCCGCCGCGACGGGCAGCGCATCAACGCCGTGTACGCGTATCTCGCCGCCGGCACCCTGCCCAGCTCGGTGCTGGCCGAGTTCAGCCAGCAACTGGAGCGCGACGGCTGGCAACTGCCGGCTGGTGTGGAGCTCAGCTACGGCGGCGAAGCCGACGCCCGCGGCGATGCGGTCAGCAGCCTGCTCTCCACGGCGGGGGTGCTGATGGTGCTGATGACCGCCACGCTGGTGCTCTCCTTTCGCTCCTTCCGGCTGGCGGCCCTGATCGGTTCGGTGGCGGTGCTGGCGGTGGGCCTGGCGGCGCTGGCGCTCAGGCTCAGCGGCTCGCTGTTCGGCTTCACGGCGATCCTGGGCACGCTCGGCCTGATCGGGCTGGCGGTGAATGACTCGATCGTGGTGCTCAACGCCCTGCGCACCGATCCGGCCGCCGCCGGCGGCGATCCGGCCGCCAGCACCACCGTGGTGCTGCACAGCACCCGTCACGTGCTCGCGACCACCCTCACCACCGTGATCGGCTTCCTGCCGCTGATGCTCGATCCCACCGGCTTCTGGCCGCCACTGGCAATTGCGGTGTCCGGCGGGCTGGTGGGCGCCACCGCCTTGGCGCTGTTCTATGTGCCGGCCGCCCACTCCCTGCTGATGCGAAAGCCGGCGCGGGGGCCGGTGGCGACGCAGGGGCCTGTGGCAGCAGGGGTGAAGGCGACGGCCATCGCCCCACCCCGATGCTGATCTCACACCCTGTCACAACTTGGCCATGGCGCTTCCCGGCAGGCTGGGTAGGGTCTGCCCATCTGTTGGCTGCCTGGTTGAAGATGCCGCTCACGGGTCGATCTGGCCATGTCCTGGTGCTGGCCGCCGCCCTGGTCGGCGCGGAGCCGGTCCAGGCGCAGCAGTCGAAGCAGCAGGCGGAGGCCAACCGCGACCGCTGCTGCAATGGTGTGCTGATCGGCGGGGCCAGCGGCGGTTGCGTGATCAACCGGGGCGTGAACGAAGGCACATGAGGAGCTCCCGCCTCCTCGGTGTGATCGTGCTGCTGGCCTCAGGGGCCGGGGTGGTGCAGGCCCTGCGTGCCAGCGGGCCCTTCGAGCCGCTGTCGGCGCCCGGCCGGCTGGAGCTGGCGGGTGAGACCCGCAAGCTGGCCGCCCCGCTCAGCAGCAGCGGCGTCAGCCCGCGCCTGGTGCAACTGCTGGTGCAGGAAGGCGACAGCGTGCAGCGCGGCCAGGTGCTGGCCCGCTTCGACAGCGGCCCTGCCCTGCAGGCAGAGCGCCAGTTGCTGCAGCGCCGCTCCGAGCAGCTGCGCCTCCAGGCAGACCGCGTTCAGGCCGATGTGGAACGCTTCCGGCCGCTGGTGCAGGTCGGGGCCCTCTCCCGCGCCGATCTGCAGCAGCGCGAGCAGCAGTTGGTGGAGCTCCAGGCCGGCATCGAGAGCAACCGCCAGGCCATCGCCCGCACCGACGTTGAGCTGGAAAACAGTGCCTTGCGTGCCCCGATGGACGGCAAGGTGCTGCGGCTTTACGCCCGCGTGGGCGAGCGGCCGGGGGTGATGAACGTGCTGGAGCTGGGCACCAGCGACCGGCTCGAAGCGATCGCCGAAGTGGATGCCAGCGATCTGACCCGCATCCGTCTGGGCCAGCCGGCCCGGATCAGCAGCCTCAGCGGCGCCTTCCCCGGCAGCCTGGCGGCGCGGGTGCGCCAGGTGAATCCCGCTGATGGCGCCCCCACCGATGGCGTGGTGGATGTGCAGCTGGAGCTTGACCCCGCCGATGCCCGCCGTGTGCGGCAACTGGTGGGACTGCGCACGATCACCCGGTTTGCCACCTGATCCGGAGCCAGGGATCCCTCAGCTCGCTGCAGCGTCAGCCAGCTTCGGTGGGATCGGGGTCCTGCAGAAACTGGCTTGCCGCCGGGATCTCACCCTCGCTAGCGCTGCGCTGGAAGGCCAGCCAGCGGAAGTCACCCAGGGCGGTGGGATCCACCAGCCGTAGCAGTGCTTCGCGGCGTGCCAGCAAATCGGCCAGATCCATGCCGTGCCCGCTCGATTGCTGCAGCCCGTGCAGGCGCTGGGCCAGGCCCAGGGCGAGCAGGGCTTCGCCCTGGCGGCGCTGGCCCAGCAGCTGCCAGCCGCTGGCCGCCGCTGCCGCCACCAGGCTGTCGATGCACAGGTGGGCGGTGAGATCCCACGCGCCCGGCTCCAGCAGGGGATCGCCGCTGGCCCGCTGCTCCCGGTAGGCCATCAAGGTGCCGTCGCAGCGCGAGGGCGCGTAGTAGCGCCAGGCCTCCAGGGCGTAGTCGATCACCAGCAGCCGTCCTTGCCCCAGCGCCGCGCCGCAGGCCGCCAGCCAGGGCTCCAGGCCAGGATGCAATTCGCTGCACCAGCCCGCAGGCCGCTGGGCGCCCGGCGTCGCCAGCCCCAGGGGTTGCAGCCGCGCCACTGCCTCCGGCTCCAGGGGGTCGCCCGGCTCCAGCCGCAACGTCCCCTCGTGGAGTGTCACCCGCTGGCGGCGCCAGGCCGACCCGTCCGAAACGATCCGCTCCACCGCCAGGGCATCGAGCACCTCATGGGCGACCACCACGCCGGCCAGCGGAGCGTCCGCCAGCTGCCGAAAACTGCTCCAGCGCACCGGCAGCGGGCAGTGCTGCAGCCGCTCCCGCTGGCGGGCGGCCATCCCGGCATTGGGTTCCACCAGCACCAGTTCGGTGCGAGCAGCCAGCTGGGGCCAGCCGGCCACCAGTGCCTGCGCCAGTTGCGCCGCCAGCTGCCCCTCGCCCGGGCCTGTCTCCACCAGCGACAGCGTCCTGGCGGCGTCCAGCTGCTGCAGCCACTGGGCCAGCTGGGGGGCCAGCAGGGCGGCGAATTCCGGGCCGAGCGCAGGGGCGGTCACGAAATCACCGGCGCGGCCGATGCGCAGACGGCCAGCGCCGTAGGCGCCGTGCTCGGGATCGTGCAAGGCCCACTCCATGTAGGTGCGGAAGGGCACGCTGCCGCCTGCCGCTTGAAGGCGCTGTTGCAGCCAGAGGGGAACGGACACGGGCAGGCCTGGCGTTAAGGAGAATCGGAGCACATTGAACCTGCCGCATGGGCCGCTCCTCCGTCTCCCGCTCGCCGGCCTCGCCCGCGCCCCGGCGTCACGCCGCGGCAGGGTCCTGGCTGGCGCTGCTGGCCGCCCTGCTGCTGCTCTGGCCCTCGCCGGCCGCCTTCGCGGCCGACAACCCGGAGCTGCTGCCTGATCACCCCACACCCGTGATCGATCTGGCACGGGCGCTCACCGATGGCCAGCGCGCCGCCCTGGAAGACAAGCTCGACCGCTTCGAGGATTCCAGCGGCTGGAAGCTGCGGGTGCTCACCCAGTACGAGCGCACTCCGGGCCTGGCGGTGAAGCAGTACTGGGATCTCGACGAGCGCAGCGTGCTGCTGGTGGCCGACCCCCGCGGCGGCAACCTGCTGAACTTCAACGTGGGCGATGCCCTGTTCGCGCTGATGCCGCGCACCTTCTGGGTGGAGCTGCAGACCCGCTACGGCAATCAGTTCTATGTGCGCGACAACGGCGAAGACGGCGCGATCGTGGCCGCCCTCGGCGCCGTGCAGACCTGCCTGGAGCGCGGCGGCTGCCAGGTGGTGCCGGGCCTGCCTCAGGAGCAGTGGCTGCTCACCTTCTGCACCTCAGTGCTGGGCGGCCTGATCGTGGGCTTCGCCGCCTACCCGCGCAAGGAGGGCGACACCGTCGCCTGGAGCTGGGTGCTGCTGCTCTCACCGCTGTGGGTGATGCTCTTCGTGGTGTTCGGCCTCGGCCCGGTGGTGACCCGCACCTCCGATTGGCTGCCGGTGCTGCGCAACAGCCTCGGTTTTCTGGGCAGCTCTCTGGCCGCTTACCTCATCGCCCAGCGCACGGTGGGCAAACCTCCGGTGGGCAATGCGGGCGGGTGATCTCAGCGGCTGAGCGCTCAGGGGGTAGGCGTCACCTGCTCTAGCGCACAGGAAAGAGTGTCGTTGTCGCAGACCGGGGGCGGCGTGGGGATGGTGGCCACTTCGATGCGCACGTTGAGTGAAGCGCGCAGCTCGGCCAGGTTGGCTTCGTAGAAACGACGCAGCTCATCGAAGCGCTTCACCGGCTGGCCGTAAAAGCTGTTGCCGGCCAGGGTGGGGAAGGACGCCCATTCCGGGGCCAGCCGGGCGGCCAGCTGGGGGGTGAACACGCCACGGTCGGCTTTTTCGAGTGCGCCGCGGCGCTGAATCAGGAAGATGGCGGCCTGATCCTGCACATGCGGCCCGAAGCCATTGAGGCCCATGCGGCTGCTGGCCATGGTCCAGGTGAAGGGCATGAACTGGTAAGCGCCGGCGGCAGCACTGGCGTAGCCAGGTGTGCGGTTCACCCGGTTGGGATGACGATCAAGCGAGGGCATCAGGCTGCCGCCGAACATGATCCAGTAGCCCCGGTCTTCACCGCGGGCCCAGGTGCCTTCGGCGAAGCGAATGGTGTTGAGCAGCGCGCGGCGCTCCGGGGTGATCACGAAGAAGCGGGGATCCTGCGGCACTTCACTGGGCAGGGCCACCGCCATGGAGTGAGGACCGGTGATGGCGGGGGCCGGAGCCGGGCGACGGATCTCCTGCCACAGGAACGGCGTTCTGGGCACTGCAGCGTGGGCAGGAGCCGCCAGAGCGAGCGCGGCGGCGGGCAGCAGCAGGTGGCGGGCAGCGGAGCGGAGAGTGCGCAAAACGGGGATCGGAGTGAAGGGGACGTGGGAAAGGAAGAGGGCGGAATCCTGAGGGGGACTGCCGGTGGCTAGGCGCAATCGGTCAAAGGTTTGTTGTTTCCGTTGCGCATTCGCGTGGGAATGAAAAGTCTGTGAATCGGCTGAGAAGTGACCCTGAACCTTGACGTAGCGGCTCAGATGTGCAGGTCAGTTTCTTGTTTCTGGACCGTCGTAGAGAAGGATGAATCCATCGCGGCGGGTTTGGTTCGGCACAATGTGACAAACGCCAACATGGATCCAAGGGTTATATGTGCCAATCGCACGACTGTCCACCAGTTATCTTGAGGCGCCGCACGGTTCTGATCACTGTTGAGCACTGAGTTTTTTGCTGCTCCGATCAATCTGCGCTGGTTGATCAGATCTGCTGATTGAAGCCACTCAGTAGTGAAATACACCAGAACGGCTGCGCTGCAATGCTCCCCAGCGATCAGCGCTGTTGTTCAGGGCTCCATCCCTTCGGCCAGTTGCACCAACTGAGCCGCCGCTTGCTGAGCGCCATCGGCTGCCAGCGGACCGTCGCTGGGGGGCAGCAGCGGCTGGTCGAGCTGCCAGTCGCCGGCCAAGAGCTGCGGCTGGCTCAGCAGCCGGTGCCGGCCGTGGCGCCGCAGCCAGCCTTCCAGCACCGCCGCTTCAGCGAAGCCATGGCGCTCCACCAGATGCACCCCCGTGCCCTGGCCCAACGCCTCACAGAAGGTGCTGTAGCCGGCCTTGCTGATCTGGCGGCCGCACAGCCGCATCAGCTCCAGGGGGCGCACGTCCGCCGGCAGCAGGTGCACATTCGGCGCCGCCGCCGCGCTGGCGTCGGTGGTCACAAAGGTCCAGCCGGTCCAGCGGGCGTAGGGCTCAGGGCCCAGGGCAAAACCCAGCCCACCGAAGCTCACCATCACGCAGCGCTCCCGCTCGGCCGGCAGGTCGAGCCGCTGCCGCAACGCGTCCGCCGCCAGCTGCGGCGCTGCTGCCGTCAGGCCCACCGCCGTCTCCGGCAGGCCCCAATCCATCGCCATCGAAAACGGGCAGCGGATCACGTGCGTGCCGCGGCGGTAGTCGTGGTGGAAGCGCTCGGCCCAGTCGAGGAAGGCCCCCCCCATGGGCGCGTAGATGTCGTCCCAGCCGAAGTTGCCCATCCACACCAGCGGCCGCCGCACCAACGCCGCCAGCCGCGCCGCCGCCGGCGGCACATCCCCCAGCAGCAGCACCGGTTCCCCCTGCTGCTGCAGCCAGTGCGCTTCCGCCTCCAGCAGCGGCGGCAGCGAGGCAGTCACGGCCTCCAGCGCCGCCAGGGTGGCGTCTCCATCCACACCGAGCGCATCGGCCTGAATCGCGCCCACATCCCAGCGCAGCGGGCGATGCTCGAACGGCACCCCCGCCAGGGCCAGCTGGAGAAAGGAGGGCGGCAGCGAAGTGGAGAGCACCAGCCGCCAGCGTGGCCGGAGCGCCGCCAGCGCCAGCAGCACCGAGGCCACCCGGGAGCCATGGCCGAAGCCGTGGCCGCTCACGCACGTATAGATCAGCACGGCACGGCCAACGGTTGCTGCACCAGCAACTGTTCATAGAGCAGCTCACCGCCGGGGTGGTACCAACGGTGGCTGGCGCGCCGCACCCTGCCGTCCACCAGTTCCACCCAGGAGAAGTGGCGCAGGGCGCGGCCCTCCTGATCGACGCCGTGGCGCGGCACACAGGCGCTGTTGAGATAGGCGGTGCCGCTGCGGTCGATCACAAAGCTGCGGCGCAGGCCCCGGCCGCGCTTGAGCGCGTGGTGCATGTGGCCGAACACCACCAGCGGCACGGGCCGGTGGCGGCGGATGCGCTCGATCGCCAGGGTAAGGTCCTGGTCGCCCCAGTCACACGCGGGTGGTTTCCAGTCGCGACCGCAGGGGTCCTGGGCCTCGCTGCCCAGACCGGCCGGCCCACTGTGGGCCAGCAGCAGCAGCGGCAGGGCCGGATCGGCCGCCAAGGCGGCGTTGGTGATGCGCTGGGCTGAATCGTCGACGCTCATCGGCCCCCAAACCGCCTGCACCGCCTGTGAGAGATGGAAGCCACCGCCGGCGCTGCCGGGCCGGGCGCCCACCACCGCCAGCCCCGGGGGCTGCAGCTGCCGCAGCGCCCAGCCGCAATGGCGATCACCCAGCAGCTCGATCTGGCGCCGCAGGCAGCGGCCGCTGGCATCACGGCCGGCGTCATGGTTGCCGAGGATGCAGGCCAGGGGCAACTCCAGCCGCCCCAGGCTGGCGGCGATGCGCTCCTGGCCATCGCTGAGGTCGCCGACCACCAGCACCGCATCAGGAGCGAGCCGGTGGAGCAGATCCACATCGCTGGCATCCCATTGCCCGTGCAGGTCGCCGGCGATCGCAATGCGCATGCGGGCCGGGCCCCGTCCCTAGGGTGGTGTCATCTTGGCCCAGAAGCCTTCTGGGCGCCGTCCGCGACACCCTCCACTCCCGCCATCGACACCGTCACCACCAGCCCGCTCCCTACCAGGCCGCTGATCGTCGGCCCCGTTCCCGCCCGGCACGCGTTGCCGCAGGCGATCCGGGAGCTGGCCAGGCAACGCCGCGCCGTGATCCTGGCGCACTACTACCAGAACGCTGAGATCCAGGACATCGCCGATGTGATCGGCGATTCGCTCGAACTCTCCCGCCGCGCCGCCGACACCGACGCCGAGGTGATCGTGTTCTGCGGCGTTCACTTCATGGCCGAAACCGCCAAGATCCTCAACCCCGGCAAAACGGTGCTGCTGCCCGATCTGGAAGCGGGCTGCTCCCTGGCCGATGCCTGCCCCGCCGAAGCGTTCGCCGCCTTCCGCGCCCAGCACCCACACCACTACGTGGTGAGCTACATCAACTGTTCGGCGGCGGTGAAGGCGCAGAGCGACCTGATCTGCACCAGCAGCAACGCCGTGAGCCTGGTGCAACAGCTGCCCGCCGACCGGCCAATCCTGTTCGCACCGGATCAGAACCTGGGCCGCTGGGTGGCGCGCCAGAGCGGCCGTGAACTCACCCTCTGGCCCGGCAGCTGCATCGTGCACGAAACCTTCAGCGAGCAGGCGCTGCTGAAGCTGCGGCTCGATCATCCCGGGGCCGAGGTGATCGCCCACCCGGAATGCCTGCCCAACATGCTGGATCTGGCCGACTTCATCGGCTCCACCAGCAAGCTGCTGCACCGCGCCGAAACCAGCGAGGCCACCGCTTTCATCGTGCTCACCGAGCCGGGCATCCTGCACCAGATGCGCCTGAAGCTGCCCCATAAAACCTTCTATGAAGTGCCCGGGCAGGACGGCTGCAGCTGCAATGCGTGCCCTTACATGCGCCTGAACACGCTCGAGAAGCTCTGGCACTGCCTGGCCACGCTGGAGCCGGCGATCGAGCTGGATGAAGCGGTGCGCACCCGGGCGCTGCTGCCGATCCAGCGCATGCTGGAGATGAGCCGCTGAGCGTGGCCTTCGCGCCCTGCCCTGGCTCGAGGCCGGCGACCGAGCCCGGCTGTTGATCGCGCATCGCCATGCTGCCGCCGGGCTCCCTGATCCAGCACACCCCCCAGGGGCTCTACTGCCCGGCCGCCGACGCCTGGATCGACCCCTGGCGCCCGGTGCCACGCGCCCTGCTCACCCACGCCCACGCTGACCACGCCCGGCCCGGCAGCCAGGTGTACTGGGCGGTGGGCAGCGCCGCCGGCGTGCTGCGCCAGCGACTGGGCCAGGGCATTGATCTCCGCCAGATGGCCTACGGCCAGGAGCTGCGCCTCGGCGATGCCACCGTGTCGTTTCACAGCGCCGGGCATGTGCTGGGTTCGGCCCAGGTGCGGATCAGCGCTGGCGGTGAAACCTGGCTGATCAGCGGCGATTACAAGCGTGATGCCGACCCCAGCTGCGTGCCGTTCGAGTCGGTGCAGGCCGATGTGCTGATCACCGAGGCCACCTTCGGTCTGCCGGTGTATCGCTGGCGGCCTGGCCAGGAGGTGGCCGCCGAGATCCACGCCTGGTGGAAAGGTGCCCCGGAGCGGCCCTCGATCCTGTTCTGCTACGCCTTCGGCAAGGCGCAGCGTCTGCTGGCGGAGCTGCACCAGCTGGGCGTGCGTGAGGAGGTGCTCCTGCATGGCGCCGTGCAGACCCTGATGGCGCCTTACCGCGAGCAGGGGATCGCCATGCCGCCCACCCGGCCCGTGAGTGAGCTGCCCCGCAGTGAGCCATTGGCGGGCCGGCTGGTACTGGCGCCACCGTCGGCGCATCGTTCGGTGTGGATGAAGCGGTTCAAGGCACCGCAGACGGGCTTCGTGAGCGGTTGGATGGCGGTGCGCGGTGCCCGGCGGCGGGGCGGCTACGAGCGGGGCTTCGTGCTCAGCGACCACGCCGACTGGAACGGTCTGCTCACCACCGCGCGCCAGAGCCGCGCCCAGCAGGTGTACGTGACCCACGGCCAGAGCGACGTGCTGGCCCGCTACCTGCGCGACGTGGAAGGCATCAGCGCCGAGCCCCTCAGCGGCGGCATTGCGGCGGAGCGTGGGGAAGAGACGTAGGGGGGGGTGTGACCGTTGATCTGGTGTACGGAATCCGCGAGCCCTGAAGCTCTGCATCAGACGGCACACCTTGGCGTCGCGACTTGACTGCCTTCGTGCGTCGATGGGTTCGCTGTTGCCGGCCTTAACGGGCAGAGTTGCTTGCCTTCGGATGGAGGGTTGCCGGCGAATGATGAAAGCGAATGGCTGCTGACTGCAGGCTGAACCTTCATGAATTGCCGGTACACTTGCAGCGGCGACCCCTCCAATGCTGTTGCTCCCGGTTGTCCTCCGTGCCGGCTGCATGCGTGGGTCAGGCCGCAGGGAATGGTCGCCACACTGCAGATTTGATCACACACCACGGCTGCCATGACTGCATTCCGCACGTTGCTGATCTCGATGTTTCTTGCCCTTCTCGGCTACACGGCGGTGGTGATCAGCCAGCAAGGGTTTGGCCTGTTGGCTGTCTTCATCGGCAACCTGCAGCAGCTGAAGTGGTCCGGGCAGTTCAATCTGGATTTCTCGTTCATGCTGATGATCTCCGCCCTCTGGGTGATGTGGCGTCACCAGTTCAGTGGCGTGGGGGTGATGCTTGGCCTTGCTGCTTTTGTGGGCGGTGTTCTGTTTCTCAGCACGTATCTGTTCATCCAGAGCTTCCGGCTGAATGGAAAGATGGTGCCCCTGTTGATCGGCCCCCAACGGGTGTCTGCCTGAAACGCTGCCCAAGGAGCCCGTGTTTCCAGAACGACACGGACTGCGTGCAAGTCGCGAGACTGCCAGCATGAACCAGCGCAACCAGACGCCCTTGCCCTATGGGAGACAGTCGTCGTCGGTTCTGTAGGCAGAAGACACCGAACGAGCCCCTTGCCCTGCAGGAAGGTGTGAACCATTGGCAGAACAACGGCTGCTTTGGCCAGGATGAGGGGGTGACTGTCTTGTCGCTCTGTGGGGTAGTGGCTCTTCATCTCCCGTGGAAGTTCTTGTTGGTCACCACCACACGAGGCTGCAGGACTCACCGACGATCAGCCAGGCGCATCGACGCCAACAAACCATTGTCAACCTGCCACGCCTTGCTGGCTCCTTGGCGTGCGCCCGTTGAGGGATGCTGTGCATCCCAGGGGAAACCAATCAGTCGGCACGGCGTGATCGGCACCCCTGCAGGCCAGCGACTGATCACACGCACGACAGCATGGAAAGCCTGCAGCGCTCTACAAAGCTGTGGCATCGTCATGCAGTGCTCAGCAGAAGGGTTCTCTGTAGAGTTCAACCGAAGCTACACATCCGGATCATCGAATGACAACCGGCAGCCTGGCGATCAACAACAGCAGTGGCGAGCCGCTGAGCTACTGGGTGGTGTCCAATGGCTACACCTCCGAGCAGATCGTGAGCACGGGAACGCTCACTACAGGAACGAACAGCATCTCTGTGCCATCAGGCAGCAACTTAAGAATCTATGTGTCGAGCACGGATATCTTCACGAGCCAGAACAACGCCGGTGGCGGCGAACCGAGTGGGCTCTCCATCCGAGATGCCTTCAGTTTTTATGAGTACACCTGGGATGGAACCTACAGCAGCACGGGATTCAGTGCTGATGTGAGCTATATCAACGACTGGGCCTATCCCATTCAGTCGAACCTCAATGGCGTTACCTACGGATTCCTGGATGCCACGGCGATCGCCCAGGCCATGGCTGCCCTGCCTCCACAGAACTTCCTGCCCCAGAGTGCGGCAAGTCTGGCGGCCGTCGGCACCGTTTCCGACCTCTACGACGCTGCCAACCGTCGTTTCATCGGCCCGATGTCGATCTGGCAATGGCAGGCCGGTGAGTCTTTCTGGACCCAGCAGGCGGCGGCCGTCTCGCTGCCGCCGGCGATGGCGGCGGGATGGGCCAGCTTCGGTGCCGACGTGCCCTGGGGGCCGATGCCCTGGGGAGGAGTCTCCCCTACGGCCAGCGGGCTGCAGCCGTCCGGCCAGGCCAGCCAGCTGTCTGCGGGGGGAACCCCCGCCCTGCCCGCCCTGGCGGCCGGGGTGCCGCCGCCTGCTGGCTACCCTTCGCCCACCTTCGGCTTCGATTTCTCCAGCAATTTGAACTGGAGCACGATGAACAATGGAGCCGGATCGAGTGTGGATCCCTCCGGCGACTCACTATTCTATGCGTCCAACTTCAATGTGTGGAATTTCGGCTATGCCTTTGGCTCGCCGGATGCTCCTGCTGGCAATTATGCGCCGGACGATCCCTCCAATCCGAACGCTTACACGTCAATCCTGCGTGCCCAGGCCAATACCGATGGCGGGATGGGTCTTTATGCGAATGGCAACCAGAACTTCGTTGGATTCTACACCTTCGCCAAGGACGACTACAACGTCAATTATCAAGGCAATCTTCAGCAGCTCACCATCACCATCGGTGCGCTGGCTTCCGCCTCCACCGGCGGCTCCGGCAATGATGAAGTGGTGGGCACCCGCCGCAATGATGTGATCTCCGGCGGTTACGGAGCGGATCTGCTCTCCGGGGGAGCAACGCCGCCCAGTGGCCTGCAGGAACCCGGCCGTGATGCCATCACCCGTCAGCCCTTGGGGGGATCCAGGCAGGCTCTGCCAGGCCGTGATGGTCGCGATGTCTTCGTCTACGTCCGGGCCGACAGCAGCCTCAACACCAATCACCAGCGCGATGTGATCACCGACTTCGATCCTTCCGATCAGATCGATCTCTCAGCGGTGGATGCCCGTTCACTTCAAGCGGGGCAGCAACGCTTCAGCTGGATCGGGCAGCGGCAGTTCAATGGTACGGCGGGCCAGTTGAGGATTGATGTCTCCCCTTTCCGCCATGCTTTGTTGCAGGGTGATGTCGATGGCAACGGCAAGCCTGACTTTGAGGTGAAGCTCCTGGGCGTCGATCTGTTCACACGCTCCAACCTCCTGCTCTGAAGGAATTCACGTTCCGAGGGTTCTGCCAGGGCTGGCTTTGGCGCTTGAGGCTTCCGGCGCACGTGGCGGATGGCGCTCATCCTCCCGCTGATTGCCGATTGCCCATTGGTCACGCCACCTCACCTCTGATCGCTACAACCGGCGCCAGGGCCGATGCCCTGCCCACCCATCCCCTACCTGTGCACGCCTTCTGTGACCTGTTCGAGTGCCTGGATCGCAGCAGCGGCACCAAGGCGCGCGTGGCGGCGCTGGTGGGTTACTTCCGCGAAGCGCCCGCGGGCGATGCGGCCTGGGCACTTCAGTTGCTGCTCGGCAAGCGGCGCCGTCGGCTGCTCACCGGACGGCGTTTACGGGAGATCTGCCTCGGGGCGGCCGGGCTGCCGGAATGGTTGTTCGAGGCCTGCCACTCCCAGGTGGGGGATTCGGCGGAAACGATCGCCTTGCTGTTGCCCCAGCTGAAGCTGCCGGCTGGCGAACCGCTCGACCTGCCGCTGTCGGTGTGGATGGCAGAGCAGTTGCCGGCGCTGGCTGCGCTCGACGGCGAAGTGCAGGCGCAGGCGGTGCTGCAGATCTGGTCATCCCTGCCGCCAGCGCAGGTGTTCGTGTTCAACAAGCTGCTGACTGGCGGTTTCCGGGTGGGGGTATCCACCGGCCTGGTCACACGAGCCCTGGCCGAGGTGAGCCAGCTGGAGGAGGCGGAGCTGGCCCATCGGCTGATGGGTGGCTTCGAGCCCAGTGCCGCCGCCTTCACCGCCCTGCTCACCCCCACCGCCAGCGGTGAGGACGCACCGATCAGCCGCCCCTATCCCTTTTTCCTGGCCAGTCCACTGGAGCCGGAGCGGCTGCTGACGGACGACCCCGCTGATTGGCGCGCCGAGTGGAAATGGGACGGCATCCGCGGCCAGCTGATCCGCCGCGCCGGCACCACCTTTCTCTGGAGCCGTGGCGAAGATCTGGTCAACGAAAGCTTCCCGGAGCTGGTGGCCCTGGGCGATGCCCTGCCGGACGGCACCGTGCTCGATGGGGAAGTGATCGTGTGGCCGCCGGCGGCGGACCGTCCGCTCGGATTTGCGGCCCTGCAACGGCGCCTGGGGCGGCGCAGCGTGAGTCGAGCGCTGCGTCAGGCCTGCCCGGCTGCGTTCGTTGCCTATGACCTGCTGGAAGCGGGCGGCCGTGACCAGCGCCAGCACCCCCTGGCGGCGCGGCTGCAGGACCTGGTCCAGCTCGGCGCGGGGTTGGGGGAGACCGCCGCTGAGGAGTTGAAGGGGGTTCTGCGCCTGTCGACCGGGCTGCCGTTCCAGAGCTGGGAGGAGCTGGAGCCGCTGCGCAGCCAGGCGCGCCAGGCCGGCGCCGAGGGCCTGATGCTCAAGCGGCTGGATTCGCCGTATCTGGCGGGCCGCAAGCGGGGCCACTGGTGGAAACACAAGCTCGAGCCGATGGAGCTCGATGCAGTGCTGCTCTATGCCCAGGCAGGCAGCGGCCGCCGCGCCAACCTCTTCACCGACTACACCTTCGGGCTATGGGCCAGCGCACCATCTGACTCGGTGGATCCGGAACCGTCAGCACAAGGGACCAGCCCGCGCCAGTTGGTGACCTTCGCCAAGGCCTATTCCGGTCTTGATGATGCCGAGATCTCTGAGCTTGATCGCTGGATCCGGCGCCACACCACCGAACGCTTCGGACCGGTGCGGGCGGTAGAGCCGCTGCAGGTGTTCACCCTCGGCTTCGAAGGCCTCCAGCGCTCCGGCCGGCACCGCAGCGGGGTGGCTGTGCGCTTCCCTCGCATCCTGCGCTGGCGCCGCAACAAACCGGCGGCTGAGGCCGACACCCTGGCGGCCGCCGAAGCCCTGCTGGAGGATGGCAGGCCAGGACCAGGGTCCGCAGAAGGATGACGGCTGTAACCGTGGGATGGCAGCCACCTCCTGGCGGCAGGGTCACCGCCCCTTGCGGTAGACCAACTCAGCGGTACACCGAGCGCCCATCGCCGGGCAAGAGGCTGAGCTGGCCGGGATCGATCAGGCGGCCCACACTGAGCTCGGGTGGGTCGGGGGTCTGACCGGCAGCGGCAGCAGCGGCCAGATCCCACTGCTCCAGCGACAGCACCAGGCCGTCGCTGGCGGTGTAATCGGCGTAGCAGCAGCCGCTCTGGCGCCGGTTCATCACCCGCGCGCTGGAGCTGATCGAAGCCCGGCCCTGCTCCTTGAGCGCATAGGTGACACCGTCGAGCTGCAGCCGCGCCGGGAAGCGGCCCGCGCCGGAACCGGCCAGCGACGCTGGATCCAATGCCGAAGCGCTGACCCTCTCCAGCCAACTCACCTCCAGCCAGTCGTCTTCGCTGACGCTCAACCAGCGGGCGTCGTTGCCGTCACGCAGCAGATACTCCAGCCACTCGAAGCCTTCCTCGGCACACAGCAGCCTGTCCTCCACCACCCAGTCGCGCCCTTCGAACTGCACGATGTCGCCGTAGCGGAGGGTGAACAGGGTGCGGTCCTGGGGCAGGGCAGCCGGGCGGCGGCACCAGCGCCGCAGCTGCAGCACCACGACAGCTGCCACCAGCAGCCCCAGCAGCAAGATCCACACCGTCATCGGCTCGATTCCAAGGGCCGGCCACGGCCGCCGGTAGCGGCGAGCCTATCGACACCACCCTGGCGGCCAGGCACATCGCCACCATTGCTCAGCTCACGGCCCCGACCAGCGGCTCTGGCGCTGGTACTCGGACAGCACAGGACGCAGCAGGCGGTTCGGCCGCACCTGCTCGCCGGCCGGCAGGCGCAGGTCCCGCGGCAGCGGGAACAGGCGTGCGATCTGGGCGTCATCGGCCCAGCGGCCGCTGAACGGCAACGGGGCGGCCTGCAGGGTCTGGCCCGCGCGGTAGGCGATCACGAAGCCCCAGGGGCCGAAGCTGGGCACATCCACGCTGTAGGCGCGCGTGGTGAGCGGCAGTTGCTCGAAAGTGGCCTGGATCGAGGCCAGCACTTTGGGGGTGAAGAAGGGCGTGGAGGCCTGGGTCACCAGCCGCCCGTCCGGCGCCAGCAACTGCAGCAGACGGCCGTAGAAGCTGACGCTGTAGAGACGCGCCAGCGGTGCAGTGGCGGGATCCGGAAAGTCGGCGATCACCACGTCGTAGGCGCCTGGCAGGTGCCGCACCCGCTCGAAGGCGTCGCCACTGTGGAGATGCACCCGCGGGTCGTCAAGGCTGCCCTGGTTGAGCCGCCGCAGGAAGGGGTGCCGGCGCGCCAGCTGGAGCATGGCGGGATCCAGCTCCACCAGATCCACTCGCTGCACACCCGGCCAGCGCAGCACCTCCCGCAGTGCCAGGCCATCACCGGCACCGAGCAGCAGCACGCGATGGGGCTGCCGGTGGAAGGCCATCACCGGATGCACCAGCGCCTCGTGGTAGCGGTATTCGTCGAGGCTCGAGAACTGCAGGTTGCCGTCGAGGAACAGGCGCAGGTCATCGCGGCGGCGCGTCAGCACGATGCGCTGGTGACGGCTCTGCACCCGGCCCACCACCGGGTCGTCGTAGAGGCTGTCTTCGATCCTGTCGCCCAGGGGCAGCACAGCCCAGGCCACCAGAGCCACCAGCGGCAACGTGCCCCCCACCAGCCAGCGCCAGCGGCGGCTCAGGGGGAACACCCGGCAGATCACCAGGCAACTGAGCAGCGGCACCAGCGCCAGCAGGCCGGCGGTGGGCAGCAGGCCCAGCCAGGGCAGCAGCACCAGCGGGAACAGCAGCGCCCCCACCAACGCGCCCAGGTAATCGAGCGCCAGCACCCGTGCCAGCGCCGTGCGCAGGTGCTGCTGGGTCTCCAGCAGGCGGGTGAGCAGCGGCACCTCCATGCCGCCCAGCACCCCCACCAGCAGGGTGAGCACCACCAGCCCCAGCCAGACCGGCCCGCCGGCACCGAACAGGGCGAACAGCCCGAGCGGCGCCAGCAGGCAGAGCGGGCTGAGCAGCAGTTCCACCAGCAGGAACAGCCGCAGCAGCCGGGCGAACGGGTTGGGGCCACAGGCGAGGAACTGGCTCAGCCAGGCCCCCAGGCCCATCGCCGCCAGAAAGGTGCCCACCACGATGCCGGTGGCCAGGGTGTGGTCGCCCAGCAGGTAGCTGGCCTGGGTGGCGAGCATCAGCTCCAGCACCAGGCTCACGGTGGAGGACACCGCTGCCGCCGCCAGCAGCACCCACACCTGCAGGGGGCGCAGCGGCGGGGCGGCAGCGGTGGTCACTTGGCGGAGCCCGGTCCTCGCCCCTGAAAGCCCGACCAGCTGCGCGAGCGGTCCGGCGCCGCCACCCAGCGGCCCGCCCGGTAGCTGCCGCCGTAGCGCACGCCGCTGAAGCTGGCCGGCGTGCCCTCCTGGCCGAGGCGGAACAGAGCCGGCTGCAGGATGGCCGTGCCGGTGCCCACGCCCACGGCGCCGACGGCCAGCAGCAGGATCACCGCTTGTTCGCGGGGCATGGCGAGCGGTCTCCCAACTCTCTGAGCATCTCAGGCGCGGGCGCCCGGTGGGCGGATCGGCAGCAACGGCACCTGGAAGGCCGTATTGATGCCATCCTCCACCCACAGCTCCAGCCATTCGATCTCCCAGGGGTCGTCCTGGGGAGCGAAGGCTTCCGGCACTGTCACCCGCACCCGGTAGCTGCCGGGTTCCGCCAGCCGCAGGTAGTACGCCTCAGAAAGCGTGAGCCAGTGGTCGCCATCGCTCGCCTGCTTGACTAACGGCAGAGTGACCTGATGATCGAGGCGACGCTCGCCGGCCGCATCGCTGAGGCTTAAGCAGAGCAAGGCCGTGGTGGGCGGATACGTCTCAGGCTTGGCGCCATCGGGAAGCTCCCAGTGAGCGTTCACCACCAGCTTCACCAGCCCCGGCCCGCCTAGCGGCAGGCGGGCAGCCGCCACCCCGTGCTCCACCCGCAGCAGGCGCCGCGAGCGCGCCGCGCCGTACACCGCCCCCAGCAGGCAGAGCACGATCGCCTGGGTGACCACCGCCGTGAACACCAGCAGGCCAGCGGCAACGCTGTGGTTGCGCACTGTGCCGCGCAGTGTCACCGGTGCCTGGAGCGGTAAGCCGCTCGCGTCGAGCAGCTCTTCGGGCGTCACCTCGAGTTGGAAACGGCCGCTGCTCTGTGGGCGGAGCTGGAGCAGCAGGGCCGTGTCCTGCTCCTGCCAGCTGCCGCTGTTGCCGCCATCCGTCCAAAGTCCGCTCTCACGCCAGCCATCCTTGTAGAGCTCCAACACCGTTCTGCCTGCCTGATCGAGCAGGCGCACTTCCAACACCACCGTGCTGTTGGAAGGGATGTCCGCCTCCATGGCGATCCGCGGACTCCCCAGCCAGCCATCGCGCAGCTCGAAGGGCTCGCTGCGGCCCGGCTGCTCCTCCGTCGCCACCAATACCAGCCGTTGCGGTGGTTCGAGCGCGGAGAGCGCCAGCACCGCAAGGGGCAGCAGCGGCAGCAGCAGCAGGGCCAGCAGCGGCCAGCGCACCGTCGTGGCCGCCGTCACGCTGCCGCCAGGTCGGCCTGCTCCCGGGGAGTCCCTACCCTGACGGCGAAGGCGTGACGTGGTCATGGTCAAACCGCTGCTCCAGTTGCTGCTGACAGTTGGCTGGACGTTCTTCGGCGTCATCCTCATCTACGGCGGCCTGCTGCTGTTCGATCGCCTCTCGCCGATCGACTACCGCAGCGAGATCCGCAAGGGCAACATCGCTGCCGGGGTGGTGCTCGGCGCCGTGATCCTGGCGATCGCCGCCGTGGTGGTGGCCGTGCTCTCCAGCTGACGGGCGGCGCGTCTTGGCCAGCCGCAGGGGCGCGCCGCTCCGCCCGATCGAAGACTGGTTCCAGCTCCAGGGCTGGCGGCCGATGCCGTTTCAGCGCCAGTGCTGGAAGGCCTATCTGGAGGGCCGCGACGGGCTGATCCAGGTGCCCACCGGCGCCGGCAAGACCTACGCCGCCGTGATGGGTCCAATCGCCCGCATGCTGGCGCGTCCAGGTGCGGGCATCCGGCTGCTTTATCTCACGCCGCTGCGGGCGCTCAGCCGCGATCTGGCCCTGGCAATGCGCGCGCCGATCGAGGCGATGGGCTGGCCGCTGCGCGTGGGCATCCGCAATGGCGACACCGCCAGTGCCGAACGCAGCCGCCAGCTGCGCCAGCCACCCCAGATCCTGATCACCACGCCGGAATCGCTGTCGGTGCTGCTGGCGGGGGCCAAGGCCGACGAGCTGTTCGGCGGCCTCGAAACGGTGGTGCTGGATGAATGGCACGAGCTGATGGGCAGCAAGCGCGGCAGCCAGTGCGAGTTGTGCCTCAGCTGGTTGCGCCAGCGCCGGCCGGGCCTGCGCACCTGGGCGATCAGCGCCACGATCGGAAACCTGGAGGAGGCGGCGCGCGCGGCGGTGGGGGCAGCGGCTCCGCCGCCGTTGATCGTCACCGCCAAGCTGCGCCGCCACACCGAGATCCGCAGCCTGCTGCCCGACCAGATCGACGGCTTCCCCTGGGCGGGTCACCTGGGCCTACGCATGTATGAAGAGCTGGTGGCGGCACTCGATCCCACCGTCTCCACGCTGCTGTTCACCAACACCCGCAACCAGTCGGAGCGGTGGCATCAATGCCTGCGGTATGCCTGCCCGGAAATGGAGGGGGCACTGGCGCTGCACCACGGCTCGATCGACCGGGCCGAACGGGAGGCGATCGAAGCGGGGGTGAAGACAGGCGGGATCCGCTGGGTGGTGTGCACCAGCTCGCTCGACCTGGGCGTTGACTTTCAGCCGGTGGAGCGGGTGGTGCAGATCGGCAGTGCCAAGAACCTGGCGCGGCTGCTGCAGCGGGCCGGCCGCTCCGCCCATTGCCCCGGCGGCACCTCCCAGGTGCTGTTCATGCCCACCAACGCCCTGGAGCTGCTGGAGGTGAGCGCGATGCGGCGCGGTCTGGCGGCGGGGCTGGTGGAACGGCGCCGGCCACCGCAGGCGCCCCTCGATGTGCTGCTGCAGCACCTCACCACCCTGGCCTGCGGGCCGGGCTTTGAGCCGGCGCAGGAGCTGGCCAGCGTGCGCAGCGCCTGGAGCTACCGCCAGCTCAGCGACGACGACTGGCACTGGTGCCTGCGCTTCCTCGAGCACGGCGGCGACTGCCTCGGCGCCTATCCCCGCTACCGCAAGCTCGAGCGCGAGCCGTTGGCGGCGCCAGCAGGAACCACGGCAGTGGAAGGCACCCCGCTGGCGGGTGCGGTGCCTGAACGCACGCGTGAACCGCAAGACCACGCAGAAGCTCCCTTCCGTTACCGGGTGCGCGAGACCGCCATCGCCCGGCTGCACCGCCTCAACATCGGCACGATCACTGCCAGCCGTTCGATCACGGTGAAGGTGGTGCGGGGCGCCACGCTCGGCCATGTGGAGGAGGGGTTCGTCAGCCGGCTCAAGCCCGGCGATGTGTTCTTTTTCGCCGGCCGCCAGCTGGAGTTCGTGCGCCTGCGCGACATGACCGCCCTGGTCAAGGCCAGCACCCGCAAGAGCACCCTGGTGCCGGCCTGGGCCGGTGGGCAGATGGCCCTCTCCGACCTGCTCAGCGAACACCTGCGCCAGGAGGTCGACCGCTGCGCCCGGACCCTGGCGGCCAGCCGCGACCCCGAGGATGCCGCCACGCTCGACACCCCCGAGCTGCGCGCCCTGGAGCCTCTGCTGCGCCGCCAGCACGAGGTGTCGGCGTTGCCACGCGCGCATGAGTTTCTGGTGGAGATCACCCGCAGCCGCGAAGGCAGCCACCTCTACGCCTATCCGTTTGAAGGGCGCTTCGTGCATGAGGGCCTCGGCTTCCTCTGGGCCGGCCGCCTGGCGCGGCTTCAGGCCGGCACGATCACGGTGTCAGTGAACGACTACGGCTTCGAGCTGCTGGCGCCGCGCGGCTATCCCTTCGCCGAGCTGTTCGAGCAGGCCGGCGACGCGCTGCTGGAAGCGGCGGGGCTGCAGGACGACCTGGAACGCACGATCAACCTGTCGGAGTTGTGCCGCCGCCGCTTCCGCGCGATCGCCCAGGTGAGCGGGCTGGTGCTGAACGGCTTTCCTGGCCAGAACAAAACCGGCGGCCAACTGCAGATCAGTGCCAGCCTGCTGTTTGATGTGTTCCAGCAGCACGAGCCGGCCAACCGCCTGCTGGCCCAGGCACGCCGTGAGGTGCTCGACGAGCAGCTGGAGCTGGGCCGTCTGCAGGCCGCCCTCACGCGTCTGCGGGCCAGCGAGCTGCGGCTGGAGCACACGCCGCGTCCGGGGCCGTTCGCCTTTCCGCTGCTGGCCGAGCGGCTCAACAACCGCATGAGCAATGAATCGGTGCTGACCAGGCTGGAGCGGCTGATGGCGGAGGCGAGGCGGGCCGAGGGGATCTGAGCCGCACTGGACGGGCTACGTACGCTGGGGCGACGGCGCACCTTCCCGTGAAGCGACTGATCTACTGGCTGATGGGCGATCGAGCCGGCCGTGTGGTGGTGGGTAGCTGGCGCTGGCTGTGGGGGCGGCCGGTGGAATCCGGCGGCCAGGTGGCGGTGGCGGTGGCGGAGGAATCCCTGCAGTCGATGCAGCTATCCGTGCAGAAACTCGCCCAGGCGGTGGCCATGCAGGTGGGCGCCTATGAGCGGGCCAAGAAGAAGTACCAGACGAAAACGATCGAGCTCAGCACCTACGAGCAGCAGGCCCAGCTGGCCCAGCGGGCCGGCCAGATCGACGGCGCCAAGCTGGCGATGGGCCGCGCCATCCAGATCGAGAAGCTGTTGCCCGCCCTGGAGCAGCAGGTGCAGCAGGCTGAGGCCTATGTCACCGCCTCCAAGGACAAGCTCAACCGGGAGCGCCTCAAGCTCGAGCACTACAAGAGCGACATGCAGAACATGAAGGATCTGGCGGAAGTCAACGCCGCGCTGGAATCGATCGCCAAGGTCAACAACGACTTCGACATCGGCTCCGCCCGCTCCTCCTTCGAACAGGCAAGGAACGCGGTGGAGGGTCGAAATCTGCGCAACGCCGCCCTCGCCGAACTCAGCGAAAATCCGCAGGAAAAGCTCACGGCCGATCTGGAACAGCTTTCGCTCGATGCGGAGGTCACCCAGCGGCTTCAGGCCCTTGAAGCTGCCCCCCTGCCCCAGTTCGAAGACAGGCAACCATGAACGGTGAGACCCCGAGCGGCAAACGCAGCGGACCGCCGCCGATCGTGTACATCCTGCTGCTGGTGATCGCAGCCGGTGCTCTCTGGGGTGGCCGCAACCAACTCCTGGGCCTGCTGGGTGCCCGTCCTTCCCTGCCCGGCCTGCCGCAAGGGGTCCCCAGCCTGCCGCAGGGGCTGCCCGGTCTACCGGGCCAGGAGCCTGCGGCGGCCGCCTTCCCGCCGCCCAGCGCCGTGCCGGCCGGCACGGCCGTCAGCATCGATGGCTCCACCAGCATGGTGCTGATCAACGAAGCCCTCAAGGCCGGCTTCATGGCGGCGTTTTCGGGCACGGAGGTCACCACCGCCGCAGTGGGCACCGACAACGGCATCCAGGCGCTGCTGGGCGGCTCCGTGACCCTGGCGGCGATCTCGCGGCCGCTGACCTCTGAAGAGCAGGGGCGGGGCCTGAGAGCCGTGCCGGTGGCCGACGACCGGATCGCCCTGGTGGTGGGCATCGACAACCCCTTCCGCCGTGGCCTCTCCCGCAGTCAGGCGGTGCAGATCTTCCGCGGCGAGATCATCAACTGGGCCACGCTCGGCGGCCCAAATCGGGCCATTCGGGTGTTGAACCGCCCCAGCGTCAGCGGCACCCATTCGGCCTTCCGCGCCCTGGTGCTGGAGGGGCAGCCCTTCGGCAGTGGCCCCACCATCACCACCATGGAGCGCGACGCCACCACGCCCATGCTGCGCCTGCTCAGCGCGGACGGCATCGGCTACGCCACTTACGCCCAGGTCGCTGATCAACAGACGGTGCGCGTGGTGCCGATCGACGGCAGCACCCCGGAAGCGCAGGATTACCCCTTCAAGCGTCCCCTCTTCTATGCCTACCGGGAGCCGGCCGGCCCCGCCGTCCAGGCCTTCCTCGGCTACGCCCTCTCACCCCAGGGCAGCGCGGCGATCGCCGCAGGCGTGAAGGGGCCCTGAACCAGGAGCAGCCTGGCGACAGGCCCATCGCCGTGACCAACGCTCCACCGAACCGAAGACGGCCCTCACCACAACCCAACCCACCCTTGAGCGCAGCTTGAGCCAGCCTTAACCCCGCTCCGACAATCTGAGGGGAGGACAGTCCCGCCGGCAATGCCCGGAGCACACACGTCAGCGAGGGAGTGGGTTAGCCAGGCTCGCTCGAGCAGCCGCGCTGACCACCCGAACAGGTTCAGGCACGCTGGCCTGGCCGCCTGGATCGGACTCCCTCCCGTCCGGCGCATCCGCCAGTATTGCGATGGCCTCTCGGGCGTGCGCCCCCTGCGCATCGCCATGACCCATGGCTGCTGATCCGCTCCTGCGCCGCCGCGAGCTGCTCGCCCTGCTGGGGGTATCGGCTGCCGCTGCCGCCGCTTCTGGCGGGGCCAACCCGCCGGCCGCCCAGGCCCTTTCCCGCACGGCCGCGCGGCGGCCTCCCTCCCTGAACGCCCTGCCCTTCAAGCCCCTGCCCGGACCCCTGCCGTTGCCGGTGGCCGGGCTCAGTGGCGCCGAGCAGGAGCGGCTGTTCAGCACGATCACGCTCGATGACCGGCTGGTGGTGCCGGACGGCTACCGCGCCGAGCTGGTGGCGGTGTGGGGGGAGCCAGTGGCCGCAGGCCGCTTTGGCTACAACAACGATTACCTGGCCCTGCGGGAGCTGGGCGATGGCCAGGCCTTGCTGACGGTCAACTTCGAGTACATCAGCCCGCGGCCCTGGCTGGAAGGCTTCAAGGAAGCCACCGGTGCGGAGCTGCCCGGCCGTGCCGTGATCCAGGCGCTGCTGGAGCGGGGCGGGGCTGTGGACGTGCCGTCGCTCGATCCCAGCGACCCCCTGGCGCGGCAGTGCCGCCAGCTGGCGGCGGAAGCCCTGCGCGATCTGGGCGTCGGCGTGATCGCCCTGCGCCGCGATGGCGAGGGCAGCTGGCGGCGCGAACCGGGCCGCTACGACCGGCGCATCGATGGGCTCAGCGGTCTGGAGGATCCGACCGCCCTGCTGCGCGTGAGTGGGCCAGCGGCGGCTGTGTTCCGCGCCCGCGAGCGCCTCGGCTACGACGACGGCCTCGGTGATCGGGTGATCGGCACCTTCGCCAACTGCGCCGGTGGCGTCACCCCCTGGGGAACCGTGCTCAGCGCTGAGGAGAACATCCAGGATCAGGTGGTGGAGGCGGTGCATGCCGATGGGAGCGCCTCGTCGCCGGCCCAGCTGCCATTCCAGTTCGGCGAACAGCGGGTGAAAGGCCTCGGCAATCCCTTCGCCCTGGCCGGAAACAAGTACGGCTGGATGGTGGAGCTGGATCCGCAGCGGCCTGAGCAGCCCGCCGTGAAGCACAGCTGGCTGGGGCGCTTCCGCCATGAGGCGGTGGCGGTGCGCGCGCAGGCGGGTGAACCGCTGGTGGTGTATTCCGGCTGCGACCGCATGGGCGGCCATCTCTATCGCTTCGTGAGCGCAGGGCGGATCCGCGATGCGGCCGACCCTGCCAACTCTCGCTTGCTGGAGGACGGCCGCCTTGAGGCGGCCCGCTTCGCCGCTGACGGCAGCGGCCAGTGGATTCCGCTGGCGCCGGCCACCGCCGTCGATCCGCTGCTGCCCAGCCACTTCGAACGCCACGGTGTGTCGCAAGCCTGCCGGCTGCCCCACAGCGACCGGCGCCAGGCCGGCGCCGAAAGCTTCAGCAGCGATGCCCAGGTGGCCGACTACCGCCGCCGCTTCCCCACCCTCGGCGACCTCTACCCGGGCAAGGGGGAGCAACGGATGGGGGCGATCCTGATCGATGCCCATCTGGCCGCCAGCGCCGCCGGCGCCACGCCCTCCGCACGGCCGGAGGACACCGATCTCGATCCGCTCAACGGCGACCTGTTGGTCGCCTTCACTGCCGGCGGCGCCAATGACGACGGCCGCGCCGATCCCGCCATCTTCCGTGGCCCGGCCGGTGAAGCCAGCTGGCCGCACGGCTGGATCCTGCGCCTCAGCGATGGCGACCCCGAAGCGGGCAGCCGTTTCCGCTGGAGCATGGCGGCCACCGGTGGCACGCCATGGCAGGGCGGCGCCGGCTTCTCCAACCCCGACAACCTCGCCTTCGATCGGGCCGGCAACCTCTGGATGGTCACCGACCATTCCGGCCGCGGCAGTGAGATCCAGCAATTCGGCAACAACGGCTGCTGGCTGCTGCCCCGCAGTGGCCCGGCTGCGGGCGAGGCGCTGCTGTTCGCCACAGGGCCGATGGAATGCGAGCTGTGCGGTCCCTGTTTCGATGCCGCCGAAACCAGCCTGTTTCTTGCCGTGCAGCACCCTGGCGAAGTGCACGGCGCCAGGGCCGGTGAAGCCCGCGAAGGCCAGGGCTATCCGCTCGTGAACCGCGATGGCCGCACCTTCGAGCAGTTGCGGTGGGTGCCGCTGGGCTCGAATTGGCCGTCAGGGGTGCCGGGTCGGCCACCCATGCCAGGGGTGGTGGCAATCCGGCGCCTGGATGGCGCTCCGCTGCTGGCGCCCACCAGCCCGCGCCCGAGTGATCAGTGATCAACGATCAGTGCATCAGCCCACCGCCACCAGCCAGCGGCCCGCCGCCGCCAGCAGCAGCGCCGCCAACGAGCCGCCCCACAACGACAACCGCCCCGGCGTCAGCAAGCGGCGCAGCAGCAGCAGTGAGCCTGCGGCGCCCACCAGCACCACCACGCTCTGACAGAAGGCGATCACGTGGGGGTCGGCGCTCCAGGCCGGTAGCGGCGCCTGGAAGCTGACCGGCAGCACCAGCCCCGCCTCCGCCATGCCGAGCGGCAGATGGCGCGCCAGCAGGAGCGCCCACAGCAGCGGCAGCAGGCCATAGAGCGACAGGCGGAGACCGGGAGCTGGCACGGAGGCCCGCAGCGCCGCCACCGGCCGGACCAGCAGGAAGAGCGCGGACGGCAGCGCCAGTGCCACAGCGGCGAAGGCGAGCCGGGGCAGCAGCGGACCCTCCTGCAGGCTGGCGGGCGCCAGCGGCAGGCCGCCCAGCAGGCGTTGCCACACGTGAAGGCAAACGCCACCGGCCAGCACCAGGATCAGGCCGGCTTCCCCCGCCGGCGGCCGCATGTCGCGCTGCAGATCGGCGGCGGGGGGCCGCACACTGAGCTGTACCGAGCGGTGCGGACAGGCCTGGACGCAGGTAAGGCAGAGCACGCAGTTACGGTTGTCGGCCAGGTGGGCGGGATGGGTGCCGAGCGGGCAGCCGGCCGTGGCCAGCCCCTCGCCTTCCGCCGGCCCCCCCTTGAAGCAGGCGTAGCTGGTGCAGCTGCCCCCGCAGACGCCGGCCTGGGCACGCAGCTCCAGCACGGAGAGCTTGGCGAACAGGCCGTTCATGCCCCCCACCGGGCACAGATAGCGGCACCAGAAGCGCTTCTCGAACAGCACCGAGCAGATCACCGCGCCGGCGGTGATCACCAGCAGCAGGCTGCTGCTCAGCCGGGCCTGGTTTTCCATGCCGCTGAGCTCCTCCCACAGCAGGATCGCCGCGAAGCCGGCCGCCAGGCAGGGCGCCGCCCAGGCGTCGGTGTCGCCGTGGGGCCAGGCGGCGGGACGCCAGCCCACGGCGCGGGCCAGCCGCTGGGCGATCTCCCCCCACACCATGAACGGACAGAACGAGCACCATAGGCGCCCCACCAGCGGGTAGCCGATCAGGATCAGCGGCCACCACCAGGCCCAGAACAGCACCAACCCACCGTTGTGGGCGCGGTCCTGGGGGCCGGCCCACAGCCAGATGTTCACCAGCACGAACACCCAGCTCACCACGCCGAACAACAGCGCGTTCCAGAAGCGCGGCGAACGCATACGGGGGCGCAGAGAGGGCTTCCAGCGCCACAGATCGAAGCGCAAGCGCGGCTGACGTGGCGCCAGCCAGAACACCTCCTCAGGCAGTTGCGGTGGTGGGCGCTGGGTGGCGGCATCGGCAGACGGCACAGGCAGCTGGCGCAGGGCCCGCTCCACCAGCTGCTTGAGCTCGCGGATGTTGCCCGGGAAGTCGTGGGTCTGAAGCCGCCGGATCACCTCCGCCCCCACCGCCGGCGCCAGCGGCCAGCCCAGGTGGCGGCTCTGCTGGCGCAGCAGGTAGCGCAACCATTCGCCCAGGTCCTGGCGCCGCACCCGCAGCGCCGGCACCCGTATGCGGCTGCAGACCCGATCAAAGGCCGGCAGAGCGGATTCGGCGGTGAAGAACACCCGCCCGGCGAAGTGATGCTGCTCGCCAGCTTGGCCCTGGGGCGGCTCCCCCGGCGCTTGCCAGCTGCCGTCACGGGCCAGTTGCAGCAGCGCGGGCTGCAGGACGGGATCGACCCGATCGAGCTGGCAGATCAGCAGGGCGCCATCGCCGAGGGCCTCCAGCAGAGAGCCGCGCCCGCCACTGCCGGCGGCACCGAACAGGTCACTGCCATCGGCGCGCAGCAGCGCCCCATCCAGCCGAACCATCAGGCGGCGGCGGTGGCTGGAGCCACGGTGAATCAGGGCCGCCAGGTTGTCCTTCTCCAGCCCCGGCTCCCCCGAGAGCAGCACCGGCCCGTGGGCGGGGTCGGCGGAAGCGCGGTGCACCGCCTCACGCAAGGTGCGGGCGTAGCGGCTGGAGCCCACCACGCCCCGCCGCGCCGGGCCCACCAGAAACGGAGCCAGCCGCAGGAAGGCCTCGGGCACGTTGGACGAATCCTGCGTCACTGATGGTGGAGCCGGTTCCCTTTCGCGAGGCAAGGCGAGAGAGCCTTCGGAGTCCGGGGGCAGGGGCACGTTCAAGGCCAGTGCCTGCGAATAGCTCCACTCTGATGCGCTTTTGTGCGTTGCAACCGTGCTGCTGTGCGATGCAACCAAGCCAGGACGGCTGAGCCGCAACCAACCGGGCCTGCGCCTCAACGCTGCGGGCCGTAGGGCTGGGAGGGAATCGCCAGGGAGGGAGGCAGATCCGACAGACGCTCCGGCAGAGGGGAGCCGGTGCGCTGCAGCTCGGCGATCGGACGAACCTGGCCCATCGCCAGACCGGTGAGCATCGGCAGTTCTGTCTTCAGCTGATTGGCCGGTTTCGGATTCACAAAGCGAAAACTGAGCGTGGTTTTCTGGCCGGCGGTGTCATAGCCCACCACCGTGAAATACAGGTCGGCCGACTTGCCAGCCCTGGAGCCCGCGAAGGCTCCGCCCACCATGCCCCCCACCAGACCGATCGGGCCCAGCAGCACGCCGCCGGCAATCGCACCGGCGGTGCCGCCGCCGATCGCGCCCACCGTGCCGTTGGTGGTGTCGAAGGTTTCCTGGCCGCCCGTGAACCACTGGGCCACCCGACCGATCGGGATGAAACGCCCCTGAGCAGCGATACCGGTGGCGTCGAGGTTCACGGTGCAGGCACTGGTTCCGCAGAGCGCCTGGTAGGTGGAGGCCCGCGCCGGCAGATGCAGAAGCAGCCCCAGGACCAGGGAATAGGGAAGCAGCGAGGTGAACAACAGGCGTTGCAAGCGTCCGTCCATCGTTTCGGCACTCAGAGCCCTGTCAGTCAATCGAACTGCTCGCCAGGAGCAAGCATTGCCACAGAGCCAGCGGTGACCGAATGTGACCCAGGCCGCCTAATCGAGGCGCGTCATTACACCATGGTCTGAACAGACCAGTGGCCGTTGTGGCACAGGTGTGAGTGTCTGCTTCAGGCGATGCCTGCATCCCTCCACTCTTTTGCAGCGGTTGCAATCCAAGTCCATCAGCCGCTCATCAAGACTCCCAAGGGCGCCATCCGATCGAAGGACTGTCGATCCGAATGCATTTGCGGCCTCTACCAGCAGAACCACTCAGGGCAACGGAAAACTTACAGAGTCAGATGTCACTTGCAGGAGTGGATAACGTCAGATTTCAATCGCAAGACTATACGAAGTCAGATTTCAATTGCAAGCCGGCAACGTTCTTACCCCCCGAACGAAGCCTCATCAACGCTACGGCCGCCGAGGCCAGCACGGCTTCATTGAGGCCAACATTGAGCCCAGCGTCAGTTCGTTTCCGGTTCCATTCACAGCCAAGGGCCCAAGGGAGTAGGCGCGCGTCTCTCACGGGATGCCGACCATTGATGGAGTCATGCGTGAAACAGCCCCTTCGGTGCTGTCTTGACTCCGGCAATCAGCCATTGGCTTGCCGGCCAAGCTGATCGGCAACCCCAGGCCTTCCTGCCGAAAGCGGTGATGGGTTGATCGGGCAGCACAACCTGACCCATGGCGGCTGTGCACGAACCCTCATGGACACAACGTGCATGAGCATGGTGATTCATGCATGAGCAGAACGTGCCCTTGGTGATGACGATGCAACGAGAGTCAGTGGAAAGAACGCCATGCCGACTGGATCGTCTTTCTTTGGCTGGTAGGCGCCTGGGGCTTCAGTGGTAGGGCCACCACCGCTGTCGCCACCGGCGACCATCTCCTGGTAGTGGTGTCTTGTGCCTGAGATCCTTTGCCATTACAGGGCTGGGCTTGAGTTAGTCAAAGCTGGTGGACCAATAATGGACCGCTGACCGGATTATGTACCAATATTACTAGTCTTATTAGATCTGGCATACATTGCTTTGGTTCATGTCAGCCAAGGCTTATCCGAACACATGGGCCGGTGTAACCCCCGCAGCAATTGATGCTGGTGCTCGTTTTCCAGAGCTGGTAGCTGCACAGTGGGCGCTAGAGAGTGGACGGAGCACCTCACCCGCCGGTGCCATGGTTGGACCGAGGACATGACGCGCCAGCGGGGCTGGTGCCCAGAGGTGGCATGAGCATCCGGCGAACGGTGGTGGGCGTGATGGGTGCCGGAGAGGGCGCCTCCGCTGAGGCTGTGGCCCTGGCCGAGGAGCTGGGGGAGCGCATCAGCGTCAGGGGTTGGGTGCTGCTCACCGGTGGCCGCCCGGCGGGGGTGATGGCGGCGGCCAGCCGTGGCGCGGCTCGGGTGGAGGGGCACCTGGTGGTGGGGGTGTTGCCCGATGAAGGGAAGGGTGACGACAGGCAAAGCACGGCGGAGCTGGATCTGGCCCTGTTCACCGGCATGGGCAAGGCCCGCAACGTGATCAACGTGCTCAGCGCCGATGTGGTGGTGATCTGCGGGGGCGGAGGCCCCGGCACAGCCTCAGAAGCCGCCCATGCGCTCAATGCGGGCAGGCCGCTGATCCTGCTGGCGGTGCCGCCGCTGTGGCGTGAGTTCTTCTGCTCGCTCGGCAAGGGGGTAGAGAGCGCGAGCGATGTGCAGGAGTGCTGCCGGTTGATCGCGGCCCGACTCACAGAGGCATGAGTCGGCCATCACCTCGTGTCCCCCTGACGCCAAAGGAGGGCTGGCTGAGCAACGGCCGTCAGGTGCTGCGCTTTCGCCCGACCCGCTGGGAGCGCCAAGTGCAGCGGCTGGAGATCACCAGCGGCGAGTTGCTTCCCGGCGAGCAGGTGCCGCTGCTCAAGAACCGCCGGGAGATCAGCCGGGATGAAGCCCTCAAGCTCTGGGGTGAGAAACGCAAGGCGGGCTGGAGTCCCTGCAGCGCCCTGTGGTGATCGTCACCATCACCCAAACCGATCCACCCCTCCACCAAGCTGAGCTCTGAACCGATGGCCACCTCCTTGCCGATCATCAGCAGCCGTCAACCCCGGCGCTATCGCTTGGTTGCCCGGGGATGATCCGCGGCATCGGCCCGATCTACGCCAGCAAGCTCGTGGCGGTGTTCGGCGATCAGGTGTTCGAGGTGATCGAGCAGAGCCCGGAGCACCTGCGGGAGGTGCCCGGCATCGGCCCGGTGCGGGGCCAGCGGATCCGCCAGGCCTGGGCGGATCAGAAGGTGGTGCGCGAAATCATGGTCTTCCTGAACAGCCATGGCGTCGGTACCGCCCGGGCGGTGCGGATCAAGCGAAAGTCGCGCATCTCCGCGTCCTGCGCCACCTATGGCCCGGCCGAGCATCAGTAAGCCTGAAAGCAGCCAGTAGGGACATTTCTATCTCTACTTCCTTCACAAATCGTGGTGAAAGAAATCACTTTGCTTGCATCAAAGTGTGCGGCGACCAGCTGCCCTCGCCGGGCGGCACACAGGCCACTACTTGGCGCCAGCATTGAACTGGTAGTTGCCCTCAAGCTGGTCGAGAACGACGGTGTTGGGCGGGTTGGAGTCGGAGGCGGCCGTCAGAACCATCTCCTTGTCCAGTTTGCGTGATCTGAACTGCCATCCCTTCGGCAAGGTCAGGCGCTTGCCCAGGGTGGGCAGGTTTTCGATGGTGTTGTTGGGGTCGGCTTTCAGGGACAGGCTGAACATGGTGTAGACGGCGCCCTCGGGTGTGATCAGCTCATACACCGTTTCGCCCGCATTGAAGATCATGCGACTGTCACGTTTGGAGACCAACGGCTTGTAGGCCACCGGCGGTCCGGAAACGAACTCCTTGAAACTTGGGACTTCGAAGGTTCCGTCCAGGTTCAAGGGGATCCCGGCGATCACTCTCTGCTTGCAGCCATCCCAGGACGAAGCGGTTATGGTGTTCGCCACCAGACGGCGTGGGCCATTGAAGAAGACCCCGTCGCCCCCGAACTCCTTCTTTAAGGTATCCCCATTCAGGGCTCGGAAGCGCGCGTCCATCACGTCGTTGGGCGCGGGAAGGGCGTTGCTGAGAGAGTTGAAGTAGTTGCCGATGCCGCCGCCGTTGGGCTGGCGGAACATGAACAGAATCTCGTAGAAGGCCCTGCCGCGCCAGTTCTCAGCCTTGATTGGGCAAGGATTTGTCAGGTTGATGATCGGTCCGGTTGCCGGTTTGGCCTGCGCTTGAGCCGTGGGGTTCCAGGCCACTGCAGCGACCAGCGCGGCAGAGGCAAGGAAGGCCGGCACATCGTTCTGAAGAGTCTTCATGATCAAATCTTTCGAGGGGTTGAGTGAGGGGGAATCGAGATACCGAATCGGGATAAGCGCTAATCAGGGAACGAGACTGGCACCTCCGTTCATCATTTGGCCTGCATCAGCGCAGGCGGCTTCCAGCTGCCCTCGCCTGGCGGCAGGATCGAAGGCGGCGTGTCCTTCGGCCAGTACAGGCGCATCACCATGTAGATCGGGCCATCCGGCGCGGGCAGCCAATTGGCTTCCTTGTCCTTGCCGGGCGAATCCTTCTGGATGAGCAGCGTGAGCGACCCGTCCGCGTTCTTCTTCAGCGTGGGAAGCATCGGCGAATTGATCAGGTAGCGGTTGATCGGGTTGTCGATCAGCAACTGCGTCTTGCCGTCGTACATCGTCACCGACCAGAACGAATTCACCGGCGGCAACTGGTCTTTGCCGAAGGTCAGGGTGTAGCGGTGCTTGCTGCCGTCCAGCGCAGCGCCGGTGCCGTCGGTCTTGGCCAACGGGTACATGGCCTCGGCGGCGTCGTTGCCGTAAATGCCGGCCATCGCGGCGGCGGCGCGCAGCTCGTAGTCGCCCTTGAAGAAGGCGCGGTCGCCGAAGGCGGCGCCGACGAGCCAGCCGTTGATGTCCTTGCCGATCCTGTCGCGGCGCTTTTCGATCGCCTCGTAACCCTGCTTCACGGCCAGGCCCACCGCCGCCTTCTGCTCAAGCGAGAGGTCATTGAAGTTGAAGGTCTTGCCCGGGCCGATGCCGATGCTGGCGAACTTGGCGCGCAGCTCCTTTTCTTCCGGCACCACGGGTGCGAACTGAAGCAGAAAGTCGAGAGTGGCCGCGAAGTCGGTCTTGAACGGGGCCTGGCCAACGAAAGGCGGGAACGCGATGGCCGGTGCGGTGGGCGGCGCGGGCTGCTTCAGGAAGGCCGAAAGCGGCTGGGCGCGGATGCCGGCCTGCACCTTCTTCACGTTGTCGATGTCGGCAGCGTTGAAGAGCTGGGTGCGGAAGATGATCAGGCTGAACTGTGTTTCCGAACGGAACACCTTGGCGATGCCTTCGGGCTTGTCGCCCTTCCATTTGGGGCCAGCGACCAAGTAGCAGCCTGCACCGTTGCCGGTGGTGCGGCTGCCGACGTAGCCGTAGTTGAAGGAATACAGGTCGGCCAGTTGCACCGAGAAGTAGCGCCCTTTCTCGACCTCGGGCACGCAGAACACCAGCGGCTCGGCGCGCAGGTCGGCCTGGATCATCGAATAGGGCGTGTCGGCGTTCGGCGTCGGGATGGCCGTGTCTTTGGGGGTGAAGGTCTTGGCGTCGTTCCAGACCTGGTTGAAGCCGGCCTTGAACTGCGGCGACGCCTTGTCGACGTTGAACTCGTACATCGCCTTGTAGGCGGCGATCATCGGGAAGCCGTAGACGTAGGCCTGCTCGGCGATGCGCTTCATCTCCTTGATGCCGGGCGCAGGGACGCCGGCGACAATGTCCTTCTTCGCCGCCTGGCTGACCGCGTCGTCGCGCTTCCCAAAGGCGGGGAGCACCGACACCGATACGAGCAGCAAGCCGATCAATCCAGCTCGGACCGCGACGTTCGCCGAGCGCATGTTCAGGTGATTCATCGCCAGTGGCCCCATCGAAGAAGGAAAACGTATCGATACACCTTAATTTTAGACAGAAAAATCTTCATATTCTGATTGAAAAGGCAGCACAGAGATACGGATTAAGCCAAATCATGGTTGACAAACCAACGACCCCTTCATGTGCATACGCTCTTCCTGGCTGCACAACTGAGCCAGGCCTCATTCGTTGACCATCGAGGCCTTCACTTCAACCGAGCCATCGCCACATTGCACGAGGCGGCCGGTGGGATTGGCCATGAGGGTTCCGAGCACAAGCTGGGGATCCGCCGGACGGATCTGGCCAGGCTGAAGGTTCATGCAGATGATCGTGGTGATCTTGGGGTTCTGGCTGGGGGTGAGGAAGGCTGCTCCCACATAGGCATTGAGCAGGCCCACTTTCGGACCCTGGGCTGGAATCACATAGCTGTAGGCGGCTTCCGTGGTGGTGCGCACGGCATAGTCGAAGGTGGCGGGCAGGGTGATGCCGAAATCCTGCTGGATGTTGGAAACTGCGGCACGAAAGGCCCCGTTTTTCTGGTAGTAGGTGCGTTGGCCTTCCATCATCTGGGCCACGGCCTTGAGGGCGGCCTTCTGATCTGGATTCGCCGGAAGCTGAGCGTTTGCAGGCAGGCCTACCGCCTTGCCCACACCCAGCAACAGGGCGGAGACCGCCATGGACCGCAGCATGGTCTGACGGAAGGAAGGAAGCATGAACGGCCTCTGTTGCCGGGTGGCAATCTGGCGAAGTTACCAGCAGGAAGGCCTCCGTAACAGCCCTTTCAGGCCGGCGCCCCATAGGCCACCTGGCAGACCGCATTGAGCAGCTGGGCTTCTGCCGCAGAAGCCGGCGGCTGGCCGTCGACGAGGCCCGCCTGGCAGTTCGCTCCACCGAACAGCTGCGGGCCTCCATCGACGCTGTAGAAGAAGCTCGCCCCCTGGCTGCCCACGGCCTCCACTGAGCCGTAGTTGAGCGTGTAGGTGGTCTGCGGCACTGGGATCACGGCAGATTGCTGCGCCGCCGCCTGGTTCACCAGCGCCGTGATCGCGGCACCAGTGGCCAGCCCCGTCAGCCCCCAGGCGGCAGCACTTGGACCCCACCAGTTCCAGCCGGCAGGATTCACCTGATACCAGCCTGCGCTCCAGGGTCGTGCCCCCCAGTAGCCGCCATTGACCCAGGCTGGATGGAAGCCGGCGTAAGGCCGGGCGTAGAAGCCCCGGTCCACAGCGCCGACCCCCACAGCTGGCCGTACACCGGCTCCATAGACCGGGTGGTAGCCCGCGTAGCCGCCGCGAACTCCAACGTCACCACCGAAGCGATAGCCGCCCACACCGCTGCCCCAACCGCCTACGCCCACTCCGCCACCCAGTCCGAGGCGGGCCAGGGCCGGCTGGATACCCTGGCTGGCGGCCGTGGCCAGGCTGATCATCACCAGCAGCGCCGCAGTGGCACGGAGCCAAACGTTTTGGCGTCTCGAGACCGGATCGGGTGGGGTGATCGCCACGAACAGACGGTTCGTACTTGGCTTTTTCTAGTCCCAAGCTGTCACGAAGGACGGTGATCAGACGAGGAACGTCACCCGCTGAAGTTGGGATCAACCCAGATTGGTTTGGTGCATGGGAAGACCGAGGCCAAGCGAAGCGGCCCCTGCTAAGCAGGAGGTCTTCTCCCCGCTCGTGCCATGAAAAGGATCCATGAACTCGCTGTCCTGGTCGTCTCTGGTGTGGCTTTCTCCCTGGCCGCAGGCAGTGTCTGCCTGGCACGTCCGAATCCCGGGGGGATCGGGGGCCCGGCATCCGGGGCGGGTGTGGCTCCTGGGGCAGGGTTCGGTGCGGCGGGGCCTGGCCTCGATCGGGAGCCAGGGGTAGGAGCCGGTGGTGTCGGCGGTCCTGCCTCCGGCGCAGGGGTCCTGCCCGGCGCCGGTGTGGGAGAAGCAGGTGTCGGTGTGGAGGCACGACCCGTGGAGAATCCGGGTGGTCTCGGTGGGCCTGCCTCCGGAGCCGGGGTTCGCCCTGGCGCGGGCTTCGGAGCACCTGGCGCGGGGATGTACCGGCGCTGATGTCATCAGGCGTATCGATCTGGTCCGCAACGGTGACAGGCAAGCCTGCGAAAGCCTCCGGTGAAGGGACGGACACCCGCACCTTCTTGCTCTGGCAGCCAACAGCCTGATCGTTATGGTCCAGCTGATGGATGCATCACCACCATGGCCCTCACCGGATCTGACCTGCTCGCCAAAGTCAAGGAGCTGGGTGATGCCTCCAAGTCCGATCTGGTGCGAGCCTCCGGCTATGTGAGCACTAAGAAAGACGGCAGCGAACGGCTGAATTTCACGGCGTTCTATGAGGCGTTGCTGGAGGCCAAGGGCGTCAGCCTCGGAGAGGGTGGTGGCAACGGCAAAGGGAAGGCTGGCCGCAGCTTGAGCTATGTCGCCACCGTGCAGGGCAACGGCAACCTGCTGGTGGGCAAGGCCTACACCGGCCTGCTTGATCTCAAGCCCGGCGACGAATTCGAGATCAAGCTGGGTCGCAAGCAGATCCGGCTGATTCCCGCTGGTGGGGATGACGACGAGGAATGAGCCAGGCGCTTGCGGGGCCGTCGCTCTCAGGTCAACGGAAGGGCTCGCAAGACACCAGGAAGCCGCTGACATGGTCGGACCACTGGGCCAGCGCCAGCAGCTCGCGGGGTTCCCGGGAGAACCCTTTCTGGGAAAGAGCCGTGAGCTCGGCCAGGTTGTCGTGGGTAACCAGCGGTTTGCTTCGCTTGGCGGCTTCGCAGGCATCGACAAACTCCTGTCCCTGCTCCGCCAGGCATCGGGCATAGGCCTCCTCGAAGGGCACCCCCTGTTCCTGCAGCCGCACGAACTCGTCCAGCTCTGGCGGGAGGTGATCCAGCCATAGGGGAAGGCTCCGCACCGGCCCGATGGTGACGGCGCCGTTGTGGAGGTGCATCAGCACCACGGTGGCCTCCAGGGTCCAGCTGGGCTGGGCCAGCAGCTTGCCGGCGGCGATCTCGAAGGACTCGCGGTAGTCCTCGACCAGAGCCTGGTGGATGTCGGTGAGGTCAGCCATGGCGCTGGGTTACACGACAAAGCCCGGTGACGAGGCCACCGGGCTCTGAAGAAGTTTGGTTGATGGGGGCGGAGTGGCTGACGCTGGCACCTGGGGCCAGGGTTCCAGTGGGACTTCCCGTTGGGTCCGGGGCACCTATGGCGGTGCAATGGACGGCGACGGCGTGACACGCCAGGGAAGCCAGAGATCCGATGAGAGTGTTGGAACAGGGGCCGGATCCTCAGCGCGCTCCTCGAGGCTGCTCAGGGGGGGTGTCTTCCATCGATGGAGCCTCCGAATCCCGTTGCAGCCACGATGGGCCCACCGGCGGGTGTCAGCAATGGCTTCCGCCCATTCGACACCGCTCTTCACCGGAGGCAATGGGGCTTCATGAAGGGGACTTCACGGCTCAAGGACAGGCCCCCTCGGTGGCCCCGGCAGGATCCCAAGGGCCTGAAGGCTGCTGCGCCCCAGCCGATCGCGTTTGGGGGCATCGGCAGCCCCGGCCATGGCGATGTTGAGGGCAAAAGGAGTGATCTGGTCCCCCTTCTGCACCCAGCCCACCCACCAGCCCACGCCGGCTCCCGGGGCGTTCTGCCAACCGGTCTTGGCATGAAGGCGCCACCCCGGGCCGGAATCGATCTGGGTGATCTCGGCCACCTGCTGCTGTGCGCCCCGGGGGAAGGGCAGGCGCTGGTGGGCCAGGCGCGAGAGGAAGCGTGTCTGCTCCACCGCACTGATCGCCAGCGGGCCCAGCAGCCAGAAGGTGGTCACGTTGCTGCCGATTTGCTGGTTGCCGTAGTGCAGACGCTCAATCGCCTCACGCATCCGCACTAGGCCGATGCGACGGGCCAGCTCCTGATAAAGCGGCACGTTCGAGACCCGCATCGCTCCGCGCAGCCCCATGGGTTCGAGCCACTCGCGCATGAACGGGTTGGCATCGCCGGTGTAGGGGATCACCTCATCCACGTTCTGCACCGCGCCTAGGGACAGACCGATTAGGGCATTGGCGACCTTGAAGGTGGAGGCCGGCACAAAACGCTGTTCGGCCCGCTCACGGTTGTGGCCGCGCAGTTCCCCGCGGCCTTCATCCAGCAGCACGAAGGTGCCATCCACGCCGGCGTCGCGGAACAGGGCCGTCACGGCCGGCTCGTCTCGCCAGGGCGTTGCGGCTGCAGCTGTGGGCAGGGCCAGCACAGCCACCGCGACCAGCGTGAATGGCTTGACCATGGAGGTTGGCAGGGAATGCAGGCAAGCCTCGCCCAACCCTCAGGGCAGCACCAACAGCAGCAGCCGATTGTCCTCCGGATCCAGCAGCCAGGCCTCGGCACCAAAGGATTCCTGCCGCGGCGGATCCTCCAGGGAGTCACCCAGGGCCAGGGCTGCGGTGATCCAATCGTTGAGCACAGCATGCGCGCCCGATCCATCCGCCTTTCGTTGCAGGCAGAGCGCCAATCGCCCCGGCTGCCGCGGCTGAGGCCGGCTCCTGGATGGGGCGTACACCTCCAACCAACCACCGGCCGGCCAAGGAACCCGCCAGTGCGTGCTGCTGAGGCCCGGCTGCGGCTCCACGTTGAGCAGAGCTCCATAAAACCGCGCCAGGGCGGCGGGATCGTCGGCGGCCAGCACGAGTGAGCTGGTGATCGAGCCGGTGATGGCGGTGGCCTCTGGCTCGGGAATCCCAGATCAGCAGCAGAGAGCTCCAGGGCGGACCACCGGACGGATGCTGCTGACGGCAGCAGTGGGGCCGCGGCGCACGCGCACCCGAACCGTGCAGTGGGCCGGCCCCAGGTGCTCAATAAGGGCCTCTCGGGCCTGGTGCTGCAGCTCCTCCAGAGTCGGGGCGGTGATGCGGATGGGCAGGGTTTCGGCCTGGACTTCCAGGTGGCCGGGGCGTTCAGCCAGAACGAGGAACACGACCTCACGCATGCGGGGGTATCTCCTTCTTTCCGGCTCCATCCTTGGCCTGCCGAACGGTTCAGGCGGGTGCGTGCCGATACGGGGAACCGGCCTTGCGGGCACCTGCCCTAGCCGTCTCAAGCGAGCCAACCCCGTCCAGCGGCAAGCCTTGTGGCCTCCTGTACGGCCGTGATGCAGCGCTGGGCTCGGCGTTTCGCATCGTCCTGGCCCTGGGCCCGCAACACGTAGGCCTCCATCGCCTCCGGGGTTTCGATCAGCGCCAACAGGCCATTGGTTCGCGCACCGATCGAGGCATCGGCGAGGAGACGGCTCAACAGGCCCTGCTCCCACAGCTCCTCGCCTGCGGAGCCGGCAGCAAACAGGTCCTGGCGGAGCACTCCCAGCAGCGAGTGCTTGAGAGCATCGAGCTGGCCCCGCCGCAACCGGCGGCTGTTGGGCAGGCGCGCCGCAGGGCCGGCCGGGACCGCGGCGGGGCGATCCGGTTTGTGATCCACGCTCCAGCTCAGGCCGGTGCCCGGCAGCCCCACCGTGGTGCGGGGCCCACCGTTGCGGTTCACCGGGATGTTGAAGGAAGCCCCCCGCCCGCCAACGGAGATCGAGCTCAGTCCCCCCCTGGAGAAGTTGAACCTCAGCGGACCCAGGCGCGCGGAGCGGCGGAAACGGAACCCCATGGCAATCAGTCGTCGGCCTTGGAGCCACCGCAGTCCTGCCAGCTGTTCAGCAGACGAGCCAGCTCATCCTTCATGGCGGCCAGCTCGTCGATGCGCAGGCTGATGGAGTCCATCTGGGCCGTAATGCTGTGCTTCAGAGCGGAGCAGTTGCAGACACCGGAACGCCGAACTTCCAGGATCTTCGTCAAATCGGGAATCGACACATCCATCGCCCGTAGGGCGCGAATGATCGCCAGTTCAGCGAGATTCTCCTGATCAAACAGCCTGTAGCCGCCTTCCGAGCGAGCCTTCGGCTGGAGCAATCCCGCGTCGCAGTAGAAGCGGATTGTCTTCACCGGTAGACCCGTGCGCCGGGCCACCTCGCCGATGCGCAGGCTGGGATCAGGCGACGATGAAAGTGTTCCCTGGCGGGCCACGGCGAAAACCCTCCATTCAATGGAGCCTTGCGAACCTAGGCATCCGCAGGCGTCGAAGCCCACAAATCACCACTCTCCACTAAGTGTGCTCTGCTGGAGGCTTTTGGTAGGCTTGGTGTTCAGCAGCTATACCTGCGCTCGCTCCGCCCCTCCCTGTTCCATGTCGAGCCTTTCCAGTCCATGGGCAGCCCGGACGGCAGCCGCGATCGGCGCCAACCTCCTGCTCTCAGCCGCTGGCCTGGCTGCTCCAGCCACTGGCACGGGCGGCGTGCCCGCCCTCTACCCAAGCCAGGCAGAAGCGGAGAAGGCGGCCAAACTCCACTTCAACTGCACGGGCGCCCACAAGATGGGGAACCAGTGGATGCCCTGTGCCAAGCACGGTGACGGCCACGGCTCCGGGACCTCCCACTGACACCAGGCTCTCCCATGGCCCAGTGCGGCGACAAGCCCAAGCGGATCGCCTTCGGTTTGGCGCCCCTGGGCATCATCTCGATCGGCATTGTGCCGATGGGGGTAGTGAGCATCGGCGTGGTGCCGATGGGGGTCATCAGCATTGGCGTGGTGGGGATGGGTGTGCTCAACGCCTGTGTGGTGGGAATGGGCGTGCTGGTGGCGGGAGTGAACGTGATGGGGGTCTGGTGGGCAGGTCTTGAAGGCATGGGCCCGCGGCGCCTGGGGGCTCCTGCCGGTGCCCTGCATCAGCACCACCACAGCTCCCCCGGCCAGACGCCACAGAACCTGATGGCCTACCCGAGCCGCGAGCAGGCTCTGGAGAGGGCGCGGCAACTGGGTTGCAGCGGCGTCCATGCCATGGGCTCCCTCTGGATGCCCTGCGCCGAGCACCCTGAGTAAGGGATCTTTTGGGATTCGTCCGCAGGTCCAGGATGAAACCCATTGGCTCGCAGCTGATGAACCGCATCCACTGGCAATTCAGAGTGCTGCCCACTGCTGCAGCGGCCCTGGCCCTGGCGCCGGCGGCTGCCTGGGCCCATGCCGATGGCCACCCCGGCGGCGGTTTCGTGGCCGGCTTGCTTCATCCCATCTCGGGTCTCGATCACGTCGTGGCCATGGTGGCCGTGGGTCTCTGGGGGGCAGTGCTCGGCCCGCCGGCCCTTTGGGTGCTGCCGGTGGCCTTCCCGCTGGTGATGGCCTTCGGGGGGCTGCTGGGGCTGCTCGGGGTGCCGATTCCGGGGGTGGAGATCGGCATCGCCGTCTCGGGCCTGGTGATGGGGCAGATGGTGCTGTTTGAGCTCAGACCACCGTTCTGGCTGGCGGCGCTGATCGTCTCCGCCTTTGCGGTGTTTCACGGCCATGCCCATGGCGCTGAACTGCCCGCCGGCAGCAACGCCCTGCTCTACAGCCTCGCGTTTGTGATCGCCACCGGCCTTTTGCACCTGCTGGGGATCCTGCTGGGCGAGACGCGCCGCTGGCCCGGTGGCCGGCGCTTTGTGCAGGGAGCCGGTGGGGTCGTAGCGCTGATCGGGCTCTTGTTCCTCGAGCAGGCCCTCACGTGATCGCGCTCCTCGCCCATCTCACCCCCACCGGCTTCGGGCCCTGGGGTGATGGCATGGCGCGGCTGTTTCTGGAGCCCACGGAGCTGCTGCTGGTGATCGCCCTGGTGCTGCTGGCGGTGCAGTCCGGCAGACCCTGCACGGATCGTCTGCCGTTGCTGCTGGCGCTCGCCTGGCTGCTGGGGGGCCTGATCGGCCTCCACCTGTCCGCTGAGCTGCTGCAGGCGGTGGCCTGCACGGCCGTGGTGGCAGCCACCGGCTTGCTCGTGGCCCTGGGGGTGCGGCTGCGGGCGCGGGTGCTGTTGCCATCCGTCGCCCTCCTGGCTACTGGGTTCGCCCTGGTGGCGGGTTCAGCGCTCGCCGGACACCCCGGTGCTCTGGCGGCCCTGCTGGGGGAGACCGTCGCCATCGCCGTCCTGACCACCCTTCTGGGCCAGCTGCTGGCTCCGCCCCATCCCCGCTGGCGGGCCATCGCTGTGCGGGTGGGCGGCAGCTGGATCACCGCCGCCTCGTTGCTGATGTTCGGTTGGCTGGTCCGTCACCCACAGTGATGCCCCTGCAGCCAGCCGGACCCACAATGGAGATCACGGTTCCAGTGGGTCACTCCCTGGAGGCAACGAGGAAAGTCCGGTGGGGTGCAGGGTTCTCCTGAGCCGAGTCCGGCGCTGTCCCGCAGCTGTGATGGGGGGCATGGCCCTCTCAGTCAGAACGCTCGCCGTGCCCAGCCCCTTCTTCTCCGGCGCGGACCGGATTCCACCATGACCCTTTCTGCTTCTGCCAGATCTCTGGCCCTGTTTGGCGCGGCCTCAGCACTGGTGTTGCTGCTGGATCAGCCCGCCCAGGCCCATGGCATCGCCCACGGCGGCATCGCCAGCGGTTTCCTCCATCCCCTGCTCGGCACCGATCACCTGCTGCTGTTGATTGGGGTGGGGCTGCCGCCTCCTACATCTCTGGCCAGCTGCTGCTCTGGGCCCTGGCCGGCGCCATCGGTGGTGGCATCTTCGGGGCAATGGGCGGTGCCCTGCCGGCCGCTGAGGTGATCGCGGCCCTGGCGATTTCGGCCGTGGCGGTGTTGGTGCTGCGCAGCCACCGCTCCTGCAAGGCGCCTGCCCTGGGCTTCTGCGGCGCCCTGATCGCCACCGCCGTGGCGGTGCACGCCATGCTCCACGGTCAGGAGGCGCCCGGAGATCTCTCGGCCGCCAGCTGGTGGCTCGGGGCGTTCGCCGACTCGCTGGTGGTGAGTGGCGGCACCTATCTCGTGCTCAGGCGCCTACCGGCCCATTGGACCGCCAAGCTGGACCTGGTGCTGGCCCTGTTCGGCGGATTCCTGGTGCTCGGACCGATCGGGCTGCTGGTGCGCTGAAGGCGCTGGGTTACGGCTGTGGATGCTCACGGCAAGGCATCCACAGCGACCCCATGGCATGGGCGCCCTCGCAGCCCAGTTCCCTTGCCTTCTGGAGCGCCACCTGCTTACTGGGATAGGTGTATGGATTCGGAGTGACCCCCTGGTGCTCGGGGTAGCGCCAGGGTTTGGTCTGATCAGCCGCTCTTGTTTGGTGCGGAAACGATGCACTCAAAGCTGCCTCAACCAGGCCAGCAGGTCCTCTCGGCGTTGTTTCGGCAACCGCTCGAACCGGGTCTTCGAGGCCGCCGCTTCGCCGCCATGCCAGAGGATCGCTTCTTCGATCGTGCGAGCCCGGCCGTCGTGGAGGAACCCCGCGGAGGCGTTCACCCGTTGGGTGAGCCCCAGCCCCCAAAGGGGTGCCGTGCGCCACTCACTCCCGGCCGCCCCCCGCTCCGACACCCCGTCATCAAGGCCGGGGCCCAGGTCATGGAGGAGCAGATCGGTGTAGGGCCAGATCCTCTGGTCGTTGATCACCTGAGCCACCGCCTGGGGGGAACGTGCCGTGGCCAGTTGCGGCACGTGGCAGCGGGCGCACTGCAGCTCGCTAAAAAGCTCCTGCCCCCGACGCACCACCGGTCTGGAGGCCGGCTGGGCGGTGCGGGGCGCCCCCAAGGTCTGGCTGTAGAAGGTCACGAGCTCCAGGTCCCGCGCACCGATGTCCCCCGGGCTGGTGAGGCCCATGTCGTTGAGGAAGGCGGCGGCGGTCTGATCCCGCACCGAGGCCGAGAGCGCCTTCCAACCGAAGCGTCCTAGCTGACGCCGGACGCCATCGCCCTTGAGCCAGTGGGGCCGGCCGGAGATGCCGTCGCCGTCGCGGTCGTCGGGGTCGGCGTGCTCGAGGATCGTGGCCTCCGGCACCGCCTCCAGCAGCCCCAGTCCGATCAGGGGAGGCGCCACCCGCAGGGAACGGGCCACTGAGCGGGTCGAAAGGTCGATGGGGGCCTCCGCCTCAAGGCGAACCACAGGCCGCCGCAGGCCCGCCTGGTCCTGCCACTCCACCTGCACGGCGGCATCGGGTTGGACGCCCATCACGGCCCGATCACGCACCTGGTGGCCGATGCCCGGCACGGGCCGCGCATCCCGCAGGGCCACCCGCACCAGGGATTCCCCCATCAGCGGCCGCCCCCTGCCGTTGCGCACATGGCAGGCAATACAGGAGGCGGCATTGAAGCGGGGCCCCAGACCCGCCCCAGGGGCACCTTCCAGAGGCACATGGGTGCGATCGAAAAGCCCATCGGCCACCTGGTGGCGCTCCAGCTCCGCGGGGGTGAGGCCGGCGGCCGGTTGCTCAAAGGAGGCCGAGGTGCGATTGGCTACCGTCATCGCACCGGCGGCCAGCTGGGGATCGGCGGCTCCCCACACCTGCCGCAGGCCGAGCCCGAGCACCACTGCCAGGGCCAGGGCCGCCAGCAGGAGGCGCCTCAGACTCCGGTCGGGACGGGCCATCAGGACAACAGGGGCACCGATCGCTCCACCAGCTTCGCGGTGCTGTGCAGCTGGTTGATCAGCTCCTCCATCGCCTGCAGGGAGGCTGGGTTGTCGAGGTGATCGTTGATCGGGTGTGGTAGGGCCTTGGCCAAATCCACTGCCTGGGACGTCTGTGTGTCGATCTGTTGGCCCAGCTCCGCATCTTTGCTGCGGATCAGCTCCAGCAGACCAGTGCTCAACAGCACCTGTCGGGCGCCCTGCACATTGGCGAGCAGATCCTCCTGGGTGTTGCCGCTATCGGCGCTCTCCAGGGTGTGGGGATCTTTTGTTTTCAGCGGTTGGCCGAGTTTCTCGTCGCCCCCCTCCTGCAGCAGGCCGATCACCCCCTGCAGCATCTCCTGCACAGCCGTGCCGGCTTCGGCGGGGGCGCTAATCCGCGCGCCGAAGCCCTGGGGCCCCGACCAGCTGGCAAGGAGTCCTTCGGCCTGGCGGTGCAGGTCGTCGGCCGCCAGGCGCAGATAGGCCAGCTCGTTGGGTGTGAGCAGGGCGGCGTCGGGTGGTGCGCCGGTGCGGCCGCCATAGATCACCCATTCGATGCCGTGGAAGCCCTTGGCGGTGTCGCTGAGGGCGGCGAAGGTTTCAGGTGTGAACGGGGCACCTCCCAGAGCCGCAGCGAGGTCCTTGCGGTTCACGGGCCAGGAATCCAAGGCGCCGTCAAAGCCCTCGGTTTCGGCGGGGCCGAAAACCCAGCTTTCGCTGGTCTCCCAGGTCCGGCGCGCCGAGCGCCAGGCCTGCCGGGCCGCCTCAAGGTGCGCGTCGGAAGGCTGGTCCGTTAGGCGCCGGATGGCCGCCTGCAGGGCGCCGGTGTCCGCAACCATCTGGGTGTAATTGGGCAGAACCACCTTCTCCACGAAGGTCGTCACCACCGTCTCGTTCGTGGGCGCGGCCGTGCTGCTGGGTGTACCACAACCGGTGAGGGCCAGGCCCAGGCACAGAGGCAGGCCGAATGCAAGGGCTTGACTCCAACGGCGGATTCGGGGCACGGCTGTTGCATGGCGTGTGGAGCCAATATCCACCGGTCGTTTCCAACGTCTCTGCCAGGACGTCACCTGATCGCGTGACCATTGGTACCGGGAGCCAAATCACTTCAGAGGCTGCCGGCATCACCACTCACTCACCCCACATTCGCAACAGGTTGGTGTAACTGCGGGTGAGCAAATCGAAGATCTCTCCCTTACCCTGCTGGGCAAACAACAGTCGCCGCGCCGTGTCGAGCTCGAACAGCAGCTCCCGCTGCTCGGCGCTGCGGAGGCGGCTCTGGATCCAGCCCACACAGGCGAGCCGTTCCCCTTCCGTCACCGGCTCCACCCTGTGCAGCAGGGTGCTGGGGTAGACGATCAGATCGCCGGCGCCGAGACGAACCGCCTCCTCACCGTCGGGGATCTCCAGCAGCAGGGCTCCTCCCAGGTAACGGCCCGGCTCCGAGAGGAACAAGGTGAAGGAGAGATCGGAGCGCCCATCGGCCATGAAGGCGTTATCGACATGCCGGCCATAGCCCTCGCCTGGGCCAGTGCGACTGAACAGCAGGCCGTGGATCCGGGCCGGCAACGCCGCCGAGGCCAGCAGGGGATGGGCCAGCAAAGCTTCATGCACCAGCGGCGCCAGCTCCCGGTACAGGGCAGAAGCGCGATCCAGCTGCCGGTTGTGCTTCACGGAGCGGGCGTGCCAGCCGGCCGTCTCCTGGCCGAGCCGCCACTCCACCTCCGGTGCCAGGAGCCGGCTCCGCCAGCTGGCGATCTGCTCGGCCGGCAGCAGTGATTCGATCTGAAAACGCATCGACCCGACCCTGGCGCGGTTCCGACGAACGATGACGGGTCCCTGCACCATCTCTGCAAATCGCGGACAGCGAAGGAGCCAGCACCGACATCTGTCACCAATGACACGTTCGTCTGTGACTGTTGCAGGCCCGTTCAGAGCAAACCCATTCACAGTCGGCTGCGTTCCATCCGGATCGGCCATGCCGCAATCCAGCATCGCTCTTTTTCTCGCGGCCACCGGGTTGATCACCAGCGCGGCTGGCTGCGGCAAGGTGCTCGAACCCGCTGACACGCAGACCCCTGCGGTCGGCCAGCCGACGCCCAGCGGAGGCAAAGCCGTCAAATACCACAGTCAAAACGGGGGAGGGGAAGGTGGAGAGGGCGGCGAAGGGGGTGAAGGTGGCGAGGGCTGAAACTTCGATCAGCAGCGGCCTCATAGCCGGCGCGAGAAGAGGCCCAGCCGCCAATCACCTTTATCGATAACAATATTCGGTCTCTAAATCAATTCAGGTCATCTCTTTTCCTGAGCCATCTCCCCTTGTTTTCTCAATTCGATGAACCAGCTTCTGCTTCGCCTGATCGCACCCGCTGGCCTGACTCTTCTGGCACAGCTGGCTCCGCTCGGCGCCACCGCCGCCGAACTCAACCTGGAGGCCATCAACAGGTATGCCGCCGGATCCAGCAGGGAGAGTCAGGACCAGGTCACAAGCATCAACCAGTTCTCCGACGTTCAGCCCACGGAGTGGGCCTACCAGGCGCTCTCCAACCTGATCGAGCGCTACGGCTGCGTCGCCGGCTACCCCGACGGCACCTTTCGCGGCAAGCAGGCCCTCAGCCGCTGGGAAGCCGCCGCTCTGCTCAATGCCTGCCTCGATCGCATCACCGAGGTGACCGACGAGCTGCGCCGCTTGCTCAAGGAATTCGAAGCTGAACTGGCCGTGCTCAAGGGCCGGGTGGATGGTCTCGAAGCCAAGGTCGGCGAGCTGGAAGCCAGCCAGTTCTCCACCACCACCAAGCTGAGCGGCCAGGCCACCTTTGTGCTCGGCGCGAATGCCTTCGGCGGCAGTGCTCCAACAGGGGCGGTCCGCCAGGAGGTGGGCGCCACCACCTTCAACTACGACCTCCAGCTCAGCTTCGACACCAGCTTCAGCGGCAAGGATCTGCTGCGCACGATCCTGCGGGCCGGCAATTTCGCCGACAGCGCCTTCGGCGGCGCCGGCCCCACTGGCGGCCTCTCCACCCTGGAAGCGGCGTTCCAGGAGGATTGCGGCGACAACGCCGACTGCGGCGATGTGGTGGCGATCGACAAGCTCTTCTATCAATTCCCGCTCGGCAGCGGCTTCACCGCCACCCTCGGTGGCCGCGTCGGTCAGGAAGACATGCTCGCTCTGTGGCCGAGCGTGTACCCCAGCGACACGATCCTGAACGTGCTCACCCTCAACGGTGCACCGGCGGCTTACAACAAGAACCTTGGCCCCGGCGCCGGCCTCTGGTGGCAGAACGGTGGCTTCAGTGTGAGCGCCAACTACGTGGCCGCCAACGGCAACGCCGGCAATCCGAGCGAGGGCGGCATCGGCACCAGCGCCAGCGCCGGTACCGGCACCGTGCAGATCGGTTATGCGCAGGAGCAATGGGCCGTGGCTGCGATCTACAGCTACATCCAGTCAGGGGTGGGGGTGCCCGGCACCACGCCCATCACCGCCCTCGCCTTCGAGAACCCCAGCAGCAGCACCAATGCCATCGGCCTCAGCGGCTACTGGCAACCCTCCGGCTCCGGCTGGCTGCCCTCGATCAGTGCCGGCTGGGGCATCAACTCCACGTCCTACGACGGCCAGGAGGTGGATGGCGATGTGCGCACCAGTCAGTCGTGGATGGTGGGGCTGGAGTGGAGCGATGTGTTCGTGAAAGGGAACGCCCTCGGCATGGCCGTGGGCCAGCCGGTCTTCGCCACGGCCCTCGAAGGCAGCGACACCCCCAACGACGGCAATTACGTGTGGGAGTGGTGGTACAAGTTCCAGGTCACCGACAACATCTCCGTGACGCCCGCCCTCTTCTATCTGAGCCGGCCCCTGGGCCAGGCCACCCCCTCCGGCGAGACCTTCAACCAGCTGGGCGGCGTGCTGAAGACCACCTTCCGCTTCTGAGCTGGGTGCTGTGAGGCGGCGGGGTGAACTGGAGCGTGCATGGCAAGGTGCCCTGCTCATCCCATCGCGTGGCTGTTGATCTCATCGTGTGGCTTTTGCGCCGTCACCAGCCGTTGCCAAGCGCTGCCGGTGTCTGGGCGGCGCCAGGCTGACACCAGAATTCGGCGCCGCCTGGCGTGGAAGGTGACGAGATAGCGAAGCAAGCAGCGCCACGTTTCTCCCTCAAGCTGGCACGCACCTGCCTCCGCAAAGAGGCGGCAATCCTGCGGCAGCCGCTTGCCACCCTCCTGGAGGATGAGGTCTTCGGTGTGTTCACGGGCCTGCCGATGGTTTTCCTGATCGTTCAAGCCGCACGCCTGCACCAGCCAGTGGAGGACGCTCTTCGGCAAGCCGGAGCGCGGCAGGAGGAAGTGGCTCTGCTCAGCTGCATCCACGTCAAACAGAGTCAGCAGGGTGGCAGTGGGCACGAAGGCTGAGCTTGGGGGGCATTCGCTGATGCCACCAACCGGCTCCATTTGTATCAGCGAAATGCTGAACTTGCTTGGTAAGGCAGGGGCCAATGCAAGCCGCCAGTGGCCCCACTCAAGCCGCCAGTGGCACCTCGGCACGCTGACGAATCACGCTGAGAAGATCGCAGATGCGGATCACATCTGCTTCGCTGAACAGGCCTTCTGGTCCCATCGGAGCCAGATCGATGTAGGGCGGGGCGTAGAGGCGGGCCTGATCCATCACACCCCGGCTGGTGAGTTCATTGATGATCTCGTTGATGAACTGGATCTGCGCAGCGGTGTGCGTGCCTTCAATCAGAAAATCGGCGAACAGTTCCTTGGCGGCATTGCGGTCGAGCCCCACCAGTGAGCGAATGAAGAGGCCGAAACCGTTGGATTCCTCACGGGCGCGTGCGATGACACGTTCATTGCCGATGCCCTGGTTGACCAGAAACCGCTCCAGCTCCAGTAGATCGGTGGCGGTGAGGGGCTGGTTACGGCGCAGACGCTGCATGGTGAGGTGATCCTCATGCACCCGCAGAAACTCGCGAGCGCGCAGGCGGAACTGGCGAAATTCATCCTGGCTGATCAGGCAAGCGGCATCAAATTCCTCAAGCTCACCAAGTTCATCCGTGAACGTGGTGTACACGGGTCCGCGTGCTTGACGCTCGATCAATCCGATCAGGCTGCGCAAGCGGCGGCGCACGTTTTCGAGCATGGGCAGGGTCACGTCCTGCCACCAGTCGGCTTGAGTCAGATCCTGAATCAGCTCGATTTCCGTGGCCACCATCGGGATGGTGTGGCGCTCTTCCAGCAGGCCTGCGATCTCCTGAAGTTGTGCTTGAAGACGGGGAAAATCAGCTGTGCTGCGCAGCTTTGACAACTGCAGTTTGTAGAGCAGCAGATCGAAGCGGCGGGCATCGGGATCGGTGTCACCGTCGAGCTCTGCCTGAGCAGATGGCAGAGGGGCCAGGGTGGTCGCCAGTGCCGCATGTGCATCGGCATCGAGATCCGCCCAGGCCGCTGGCTGGCGAAACCGTTCCACCAGCTCCAGGTGAGGCCGCACCAGGAAGTTATCGCTGGGGCAGGCGGCCACATGACAACGCAGCGCTTCAGCCAGCTCCATGCGGTGGTGGAGCAGGGCCTGATCGGCGGGAAGCGGGGCTGTTGGATCGGCGCTGTTCGGAAGGCCCCGGGCGTCGAGGCCTGCCACTAACGCGAGCCGCACTCGAAACAGGCGGGCGCTGAGCGAAGCGGGCGGGGTGGCACGGTCGCGGCCGCTGTGCCCGAGGAAGAATTCAAGGTTCTGGCAGCAATCGAAGATCCAGAAGCACTCCTTGTGCTGCCCGGGCCCGAACAGATCGGGGCAGAGGCGTGTGCCTCGTCCCACCATCTGCCAGAACTTGGTGCGCGAACGCACCGGCTTGAAGAACACCAGGTTGACGATCTCGGGGATGTCAATGCCGGTGTCCAGCATGTCCACCGAGATGGCAATGGCCAGATCGCTGGCGGGATTGGCGAATTCGTCGATCAGGCTCTGTGCGTAGGGGGCGCGGTTGTCGATCACACGCGCGGCCTTGCCGGCGAGGTGGGGGTAGTGGTGATCGAAGCGGTCCTGGATGAACACGGCGTGGTCGTGATTACGGGCAAAGATGATCGTCTTTCCGATGGAATCACCGTTGGATCCACCCATGCCCTGGGTCATCAGCACCTGCAGGCCCTTGTCCACAGTGTCGGAATTGAACAGCCAGCGGTTCACCGCACCGGAATCCACACGCCCGTTACCGAGCACCCCTTCCTCCCATTCGAGCAGATCCCATTGGGCTTGCTCTGCGGCACTGAGCTCGGCGTAGGTGATGCCATCGCGCGGGAACTTGAGCGGCACCGAGATGGGCCGAAAGGGAACGAGATAGCAGTCGTCGACGGCCTGATCAAGGCCGTATTCATCGGTGGGCAGGCCCACTTCAAGATCGAAGAGGTCGTAGGTGTTGCGATCGATCTCATCGCGTGGTGTGGCGGTGAGCCCGCAGAGCAGGGAATCGAAGTAGGCAAAGATGGCGCCATATTTCTGGTACACGCTGCGGTGGGCCTCGTCCACCACCACCAGATCGAAGTGCCCCACCCCGAAGTGCTTTTCGCCCCGGCTGTTTTCCTCATCGATGAGGTTCATCATCGTGGGGTAAGTGGAGAGAAAGATGCGCCCTTCGCCGCCACGGTTGGAGACCAGATTCACCGGCGCACAATCCGGCAGAAAGCGACGGAAGGCGCGTTCGGCCTGCAGCACCAGGGCATTGCGATCGGCCAGAAACAGCACCCGTTTCACCCAGTTGCAGCGCATCAGCAGATCGGCCAGAGCGATCACGGTGCGCGTTTTGCCGGTGCCGGTGGCCATCACCAGCAGCACCTTGCGCCGCCCGCGTTCCAGCGATTCGTTGATCGCGCGAATGGCCCGTTGCTGGTAGTAGCGCTCCACGACCTGAGGATTCACCGCCGCCGCTGCCAGGCTCTGACGCTGACTGCGGCGACGGATCAGGGTTTCGAGTTCGCTTTTGCGGTAGAAGCCCTGCACCTCGCGGGGTGGGTAGCGGCTGTCGTCCCAGAGGCGATGGCGAAAGCCATTGGAGAGAAAGATCAGCGGCCGCTGGCCGTATTGACGTTCCAGGCAGTCGGCATAGAGCTTTGCTTGCTGTTGGCCCAGCATCGGATCCTTGCTGCTGCGTTTGGCTTCCACCAGGGCCAGGGGTTTGCCGTCATCGCCCCAGAGCACGACATCCACGAAGCCGTCGCCGGTTGCGTTCGGCATGCCGGCGATCGGCACCTCATCGGAGCGGCCTTCGCCATGCCGCCAGCCCACTTCTTCGAGGTAGTGGTCGATGTAGAGGCGGCGGGTGGCGAATTCGGTGAGATCGGCTTCGGGTTGAGCAGCCGCCTGGTTCGCCTTGCGCAGGGCCGTGATCTCCAGCCGCAGCAGTTCCACGGCCTCCTGCGACGCGGCGCTTTCCTCGCGGGCGGCCCGCAACTGCTGGTCGCGTTCGGCCAGCTGATTGGCGAGACGTTCCAGCTGTTCACGGCTCTGGCGCTGCTGTTGCGCTGCCGGCACGGCGGCGGGCAGCAGGGCCTTGTCGAAACGGTGGCCGCGCGCGTCAGCGGGGTTGCGGCCATAGGTGAGGACCAGCCAGCGCAGCACCTGAAAGAGCTCGGTGGCGGCCAGCACCGCGGTGCCGCTGCGGATGGGCTCGCTGCGGTGCACGGCATCGTTGCCCAGGTTCTTGAGCAACTTGAAGCGGCTCAGCAGCTGGGGGCCCACAAGTTCGCGGAAGTCGACGGTGTGGATCAGCTGGGAGAGGGAAGGCTCCCCCCAAGGCCGCTGCAGCTGGCTGTCGTTGGCGTACACCCACTCCACCAGCAGCTCCACGGTGCGGCGGGCGTAAAAGCAGGCGGTGCGTGGATCCGCGAGGGCATAGCGCTCCACCCGGGCTGCTTCTTCATGCAGCTCCGGCCACTGCTCGGCGATCAGGGAGAACTGGGACGGGGGGGTCGTCATTGCAACTGCTGCTCCACTTCATCAAGAAGTGCCGAAGCCGTCGCAAAGTGAATCCAGCTTTTCAGCGCTTTCTCGCAACCCTGTTGGAGCAGAAAGCCGATGCTGCTATCGCGAAAGCCGGAAAGCTCCAGCATGCGCTGGGCTTCCTGCAGATCCGAGCGAGCAATCCGCAGATAGCGCAGGGCATCAGGGTCAGCCATTCAGCAGGATTCCTTCCTGGTAGGCCTGGGTGGTAACGGCACTGCGGTACTTGGCGCGTTCGCGCACTTCGGCCTGGGAATAGAGGAGGAGATCGAGCGGAAGATGATGGCTCGCCAACTTCCGCCAGAGGTCCCCCAGCACCTGGAGGCGATCGTGGCCAGCAAGCCAGCCATCGGGCACCGTGATCAACAGGTCGGCATCTGAATCGAGGCGGGCTGTGCCACGGGCGCGGGAGCCGAAGAGTCGCACTTCGCAGCCGGGGATCTCCGCATGAATCTCTGCAGCGATCCGGGAAAGACGAGGGTCCAGGGGGGTGGCAGTGGAGCTGGTCGTCATGGGTGCATTCTGCTCAGCCGGCCAGGGGAATGTCGTCCAGCTGCCGCTCCAGCGACTGGCGAATCAGGCCGGTGGCATAGGGCACCTCGGCGAGGCTGGCCACGATGATCTGCACGTCGCCGTTGCCCCAGGTGCCGATGTTGGCCACATCCAGGGCCACGTTCATCGGATCATCGAGTTCTGCGAAGGGCATGTTCAAGACAAGCTTGAGCTGTTTGGCCTGGGGAACGATGTCCACCACGTTGGTCTCGCACTTGTAGGCGATGTAGTACTTGAGTACCTCCTGGTAGATGTTTGGATCCAGAGCCCGGATCCCCAGATCAAGGGCATTGAACAGGGCGCGGACCTGGGGATTGGCCAGGTGGGGGTGATCGGCCAGCGAGTAGGCCGCAGCAGGGTGGGCAGGCCTGCTCCAGTACTCGGACAGCTGCGCCTCCGATAGCTCAGGCGCCGCCCACACGGCGAGCGCCCGCTCGGCCAGACGGACCCCCCGCGCCTGAATCTCTTCCACGCCCCAGGACTCAAGTTGGCCCAGACCCTGGTTCAGCTTCAAGGGGCTGCCGGCAAAACCGCCTTCGTGGTTCCGCTTCTCGAGGAAGGGGCGATCGCTCAGCTCGGGGTTGTAGCCGGTGAGGGTGAGGTTGCCGAGGCGATGCAGCCATTCCTCCTGGAGGGCCTGCCAGTTCTCGCCCAGGGCCTGGCGCCAGGGACCGGACAGTTCAGGGTTCTGGGGAAGGATGTGCTCGATCGTGTAGTTGGCCACCGCGATCGGCTCCTTGCGCTGGTGGTTCTCCAGCCGCCTGAGCCAGTAGCTGCAGCTCTTGTTGAACTTGTAGAGGTTGCGCTCCTGGATCTCGCGGCGGAATTCCGCGTCGCTGGGGAAACGGCGGTAGGAGGGAAGGCTGAGCAGGTGAGCCTTGAAGCTGGGCAGGTAGTGGTCGTTCTCCTTGCGCAGGGAACGGCTGAAGGTGGCGAAGGTCTTCTGCTGGGAGTTGGACGGAATCGCGCAGACGGCCCGCCGGAACACATACGACTCCAAGAGCTGCAGGGCCTCAAGGAACTCGCCATGGCTGAGCAAGCCGGCTTCATGGTCGGCGTAGAGCTCCAGCAGGAGGGGGTTCACCACGCTGACCTTGAGCTCCCGCAGGTTGAAAAACGCCTGGTGGAGGGCGGGATCAGGCTCCTTGCCGAGCACGATGCGGCAGTACCGCTTCGCCACGGCGTGCACGTCCTTCAGCAGCGATTCGGTGCCTGCCTGCTTGATCTCCGGCCGGCGGGCGTAGGCCTTGAAGGTGTCGTACACCTGATTGAGCAGGGGCACTTCCCCGGTTTGCAGGGTGAGGAAATCGCGCATGAAGGCGCTGAACTCGTTGCCGCTGTAGGCCTCCTGACCAAAGAGCAGCTCCATCGGCCGCCAGTGCAGGGTGTAAAGCTGCTCCTGCAGTTCGGGCGGCTGCCCCATCAGCACAAAGTTGCGGATCAGATCGGCCTGGGAGAGCTCCCGACCGGTGGAGTTCATGCTCTCGAAGATCAGTTGGGGATTGTCCTGATCGCGGGCGAGGGCCACATCCACCACCAGCAACTTGCTGATGCCCCGACACACCACCGCCAAATCTGTGGTGGGTGCGCGCAACTGCTCCAGGAAGAACTGATGATTGGCCTGGATGCGGATCGAGGGTTCGGGTGGCGGTGCAGCGGCTGTTGGATCCACCAACGCCATCAGGGTGACGCGGTCGGTATCGGAGAGCAGCAGCTTGAAGCGCTTGTCGGCTTTCTGCAGCCGATTGATCAGGTAATACTCGCGGATCATCGCCGGGGCAAAGCCTTCGATCGGCTCCTGCTGGTCTTCCGGCAGAGCTTCCAGCACCTCGGCCAGGGCGGTGAGCAGCAGGGTGATGGTGGTGAGCCGCTGCTGGCCGTCGATCACCAGCTTGGGGGCTTGCACGGCCAGGTTGCCGAGGCCTTCATCGATGTGCACCACCGAGCCGATGAAGTGCACGCCGATGGCGTCCGTGGAGCCCGTCCGGAGAAGATCAGCCCAGAGCTGCTGGCATTCCTTCTCCGTCCAGGAATAGGTGCGCTGGTAGATCGGGATGATGAACTGGGAGACGGCTCCCAGAATCTGGAGGAGCTTGGCTTCGGTGGCTTTCATTTTTTGGCCTGTCCAGACTGCGAACCCAAGAAGAAACTACCCCTCAAAGATTGAAGCAACTCGCGAGAACGTCTAATCACGTCCTGATTCTTCTGCCACACCAACCAAGAGCCGCGACTTGAAAGAGATTCAAACTCATTTTGAATGTCAAGGCCAGGCAAGACTATCTTTACTTCTTTGAGTCTGCCGACGTTGATGCCAGCCATGATTGCGCCCCCGCTGATCAAGTCAATTTGCCTCTTGATGTCAGTGCTGTGATGTAATTGGTAAGCCGCAAAGCTGGGAAGGCACCTTGTCTCATCAAGGCGGATTCGGAGAAGGTCGGAATGCATGACCCCGCTCGGAAGTCTGTCCGGGTACACGGAGCAGTTGCCGACCGTGCCCTTCCGCGTCATAACAATGTCCCCTGGCTCCAGTGAATAGGTAGACAGTCTTGTCGCCGTATCTTCCTCGAGGAATTCACTGGTTGGGACCTCAAATCGTCGATTAACATGTTTTATGCCCCACAAGGGAACGCCTTTCGGCCTGAATTCGTGCTGCTTCAACTGAGTCCCAAATGGACCGCACTTGATATCATCTGCGCTGGCACACAAGTCAGCCAAGCATGCTCGGGGGAAGTCCTTGGCATTGACGACTGGATCGCCAATGAGTTTGTCGAAAAGCGATGCATTGAACTCTTCTTCAAGCTGAACAGCGCTTGCAAGACGGGAACAAAGATTCGAGGCCTTATCCAGAATCGTCGCGATGCGCCGCTGCTCCTCCAGTGGGGGGAGGGGGATCTTGGTCCCAAGAAATTCCCCTCTGTTGACGTGCTTCATGGTTGCGCCATGCAGATGGCGCTCCATGTCATCTAGCGCCCGTTCAAGAGCGTGCCTCAGGTAGTTGGCGTCTACTAGCGCGTCATCAGAAAGAACCCTAAAGATGTGCTGATTCAGGAGCCCCTGCGGGCCATTCCACTGGAAAACTCCCAGGGTTGCGGACCATGAGACAAGAAGATCACCCGGATTGACGACAAGCTTTTCTGAGACTTCTCGCCTGGTGTAGTTAAACGGCTTGCTTGAGTCAGTGAGATTCTGGATGCGGATGATTGGCAACCCATCATCGCCCCAGTCATCTGGCTTGAAGGCTGCACCATTAACAAAGTCGGCAATGTCTCCAAGCGGCACTTGGGGGTAGTTCATCGCAGCATCCCCTCCAGCTCCTCGATTCCCTGCAAGATCTCTTGCTCGATCTGGCGAAGTTCCGCCAGGATCTCCAGCGGTGGGCGGTCCTCCACCTCGTCGTGCACCAGCTCCTTGTAGCGAATCCCGCCAGGGCTAGGCTTACATGTAACCACTGCTGAAGCCCCGATGGACGCCGAAGCCACCCCGGACGCCAGCCCCCAGGAAGCCCGCCGCGCCGCCACCCGTCTGAAGGTGCGGGAGCACCGGCAGCGGTTGCGGGCCCAGGGGATGCGGCCGATCCAGATCTGGGTGCCGGATGTGCATGCGCCCGAGTTCGCTGCCGAGGCGCGGCGGCAATCGCGTCTGGCCAATGAAAGCCCGGAAGAGGCCGAGATCCAGGCCTTCATCGACTCGGTGTATGAGTGGCCGGATGACGAGTACAGCCAGTGAAGCGCGGTGAGCTCTGGACCATGGCCGGTGGATCCGGCTATGCCGGCAAGCCACGGCCGGTGCTGATTGTTCAGGACGACGCCTTCGCTGAACGTAACTCGGTGACCGTGTGCCTGATCAGCTCCGATCCCACCGATCTGCCCGTGTTCCGTATCCCCGTGACGCCAACGGCCGACAACGGCCTGCGCACCACCAGCCGCCTGATGGTGGACAAGGTGACCACCGTGCCCCGCAGCTGCCTGGGCCACTGCATCGGCCGCCTGGCCGACGACGACGTGATGCGCCTCAACCGCTCGTTGCTGGTGTTTCTGGGCCTGGCCCGCTGAGGAAGGGCCAGTAAGATCATACAAATACGCATACTCAGGCATCATGGCTCGCTCCAGTCCCCCCGCTGAACGGGTGACCGTGACCATGCCCTCAGAGCTGGTGGCCGGAATCGACCGCATCGAGCGCAACCGCAGCCGCTTCATCGCTGAAGCCGTGCGCCATGAACTGCAGCGGCGCCAGCGGCTGGAACTGCTGCGCTCCCTGGAAGCTCCCCACCCCGACACCGCCGCCAACGCCGCGCTCGGGCTGGCCGCCTGGGCTGAGGGCCTGCCCTCAGGCGACGACGATCTGCTGGATCCGTTCAGCGGAGCTGCCGTGCGCTGGATCCCGGAGTCCGGCTGGCAGGAGAGCGAGCCATGAGCCTGCCCCGCGGCACCCTGGTGATCGTGGATCTGGAGCCCACCCTCGGCCATGAGCAGCGCGGCACCCGGCCCTGCCTGGTGGTGAGCGATCCGGCGGTCAACGACAGCCAGCGATTCCCGCTGCTGGCCGTGGTTCCCATCACCGGAACACCCGCTCCCGGCGCCCTCTATCCCCCCCTGGCTCCGGGCGCCCATGGCCTCACCAAGCCCTCCTTTGCCCTGGTGGACCAGCTGCGCTCGATCGACAAGCGGCGCATCCGCCGCCGCCACGGCCTGGTGAGCGAAGCGGAGCTGGCTGCTATTGATGCCGGCCTGCGGCTGTATCTCGGCCTTGAGCCCGATCCCGGCTGAAGACCGTCGCCCGTTCCCATACCTGTTCATCGCAACATCCCCTCCAGCTCCTCAATCCCCCGCAGGATCTCCAGCTCGATCGAACGCAGCTCCGCCAGGATCTCCAGCGGCGGACGATGCTCCACCTCTTCGTGCACCAGCTCCTTGTAGCGGTTGAGGCTGAGGTCGTAGCCCTGCTCGGCGATCTCCGCTTTGGGCACGCAGAAGCTCTGGGCGGTGCGTTCGCGCTGCCGCTCTGAATCCTTGCGTTGGCGCCAGCGGTTCAGACAGTCGGGCAGGTTGTTCTTCCCGTGCTCGCCTTCGGCCAGGGGGTCTTTCGGAGCGGGGCCGAGTTTCTCCAGCGGCAGCAGCGGATTGCGCTTGTCGTCGAGGCTCCAGCCGTCGGCCGTCATGTCGTAGAACCACACCTGATCGGTGCCGCCCCGGCCGGTTTTGGTGAACAGCAGGATCGCCGTGCTCACGCCCGCATACGGGCGGAACACCCCGCTCGGCAACGACACCACACCTTCGAGGAAGTGGTCGTCCACCAGGGTGCGGCGCAGTTCCTTGTGGGCCTTGCTGGAGCCGAACAGCACACCATCGGGCACGATCACCGCCGCCCGTCCGCCGGGCTTGAGCAGCTGCAGGAACAGCGCCATGAACAGCAGCTCGGTTTTCTTGGTTTTCACCACCCGCTGCAATCGGGCGCTGGTGCTTTCGATGTCCAACGATCCCGCGAAGGGCGGATTGGCCAGGATCAACGAGTAGCGGTTTTCTTCGTCGGCGGTGTCCTCCGAGAGCGAGTCGCGGTAGCGCACATCGGGGTTCTCCACCCCGTGCAGCAGCATGTTCATCGCACCGATGCGCAGCATCGTGTTGTCGAAATCAAAGCCATGGAACAGGCCATGGTTGAAGTGCTCGCGCAACTGCGCATCACTGAACAGATCCGGGTTGTGCTCCCTGAGGTATTCGCCCACCGCCACCGGAAAGCCGCAGGTGCCGCAGGCCGGATCGGCCATCACATCGGTGGGCACCGGCTCGGTCATCGCCACCATCAGCTCGATGATGTGGCGCGGCGTGCGGAACTGGCCGTTGGTGCCGGCAGTGGCCAGCTTGCCGAGCATGTATTCGTAGATGTCGCCCTTGGTGTCGCGGTCGGCCATCGGCACCGCGTCGAGCAGATCCACCACCTTGGCCAGCAGCGCCGGCGTGGGAATCGTGAAGCGTGCATCCTTCATGTGGCCGGCATAGGCCGAGCCATCACCGCCGAGTTCGCGCAGGAACGGGAACAGGCTTTCGCCCACCAGCGCAAACATCTCAGCGGCGGCCAGATGCTTGAAGCGGCTCCAGCGCAATTGTTCGTAGGGGCGCTTGTGGACATCAGCGCCCTCCGGGAACAGGCGCCGCGCCATCGGTTGACCGGTGCGCTGGGCCTTGCGCTCCTCCAGGGTTTCGAGCTCATCGAGCCGCCGGATGAACAGCAGGTAGGTGAGCTGCTCCAGCACCTCCAGCGGGTTGGCGATGCCGCCACTCCAGAAGGCATTCCAGATGCCGTCGATCTGGGTGCGCAGCTCACCGGTGAGCACCGAGGCGGCGGTGGTGCCGGGGGCGATCGAGGGTTGGGCGGCGGCGACGCCATTGCCGTTGCGGCGGCTGCGGCCGTTGCTTGATGCGGCAGCAGCTTTGGGCGGTGGTTCCACCCCGGCCAGGCGCAACCCGCCGCCGGGCCCCTTCACCTTCACCGCAGCCCCCATGGCCACCAGATGATCCTTGGCGGCATCGAACTCCTCGGCGGTGAAGGGGTCATCGGCTTCCTCAAGCAGCGCTGCCTTGAGCTCGTCATTGCTCAGCCTGCGTCCGTCTTCCGGCAGCAGTGGCACCATCGCATCGACAAGATCGGCTCGAACGGGCATCGGGGCGAAAAGCTCAACGCTGCAAAGGCTCAGGCCAGTGTGGGCCTGCTCGGTCATTGGTGGCAGGGTTTTCGTGCGAACAACGCCCGGGCCTCACGTCACCCCTCACCGCGGCAGCTGGCACTCCAGTTCCCGCAGCCGCGCTTCCAGGGCCTCGATGCGTTCGAGGTAGGTGAGGGCCAGGGCCATGCCGGGCACGTTGAGGCCGAAGTCGTCGCGCAGGCGGGCGGCGCGGCGGGCCAGCGTCAGGGTGCGGGCGTGGAAGCACAAGGAGGTGCCAGTGCCGGTGAGCTGGAACACACCGAACTGGATCAGTTCGCTCACCTCTTCATGGGCCAGGCCCGAGGCCGCCAGCAACTCCTCGAGTGCCAGCGGGCTGTCGTCGTCGGCGGGAATCAGCGGATCGTCAGCCATGGGTGGCGGCTCCTTCGAACGATGGACGGGGGTTGAACGCGGAGGCTTCGGCCAGCTCGCGGTAGAGCTCCCGTTCGCGATCGCCGATCTGCTCCGGCATCACGATCTGGATCACACCGTAAAGATCACCGGCGCCCTCCTTGCGCCGTGGCAGGCCCTTGCCCGCCAGCCGCAGCTTCTGGCCGTTGCGCATGCCCGGCCGCACGGTCACCCGCGCCGTGCCATCGAGCGTGGGCAGATCGATCTCAGCACCCAGTGCTGCCTCCCAGGGGGCGATCGGCAGCTCCAGGTAGAGGTCGTGGCCCACGGGGCGAAAACGGGGGTGGGGCTTGAGCCGGATCTCCAGGAACAGATCACCCGCCGGGCCGCCACCGTGGCCGGGGCCGCCACGGCCGGGCACCCGCAGGCGCTCGCCATCAGCCACCCCGCGTGGCACCCGGATCGTGCCGGAGCGGGGCTCCCGCGCCATGCCGCCGTCGGCGCCGCGGCTGGGGACGCTGAGGGTGAACGCCACCTCGCTCCCCTTGGCCGCCTGCTCCAGCGTCAGCTCGGCGGTCACCTCCAGGTCCTGGCCGCGAACCGGAAAGCCTCCCGCCTGTTGGCCGAAGCCGCCGCCGCCGGGAAAACCGGTGGCGCCGCCAAAACCACCCGCGCCACCAAAACCGCCCCCGCCACCAAAACCGCCCCCGCCGCCAGGGACGCCGAAGCCCATCTGCTCGAACAGATCGGCCAGATCCACCTCCTGAGCGGCCTGCCCGCTGCCTGGCCGGCCGCCCTGCCGCCGGAAGCGGCTCTCCCAGTCGGGTGGCGGACTGAACTCCTCCCCGCTGCGGTGGCGGCCCAGGTCGTCATAGGCCTTGCGCCGCTTGGGATCGGAGAGGGTCTGGTAGGCCTCGCTGATCTCCTTGAAGCGCTCCTCGGCACCGGGCTCCTTGGCCACGTCCGGGTGGGTGCGACGGGCCAGCCGCCGGTAGGCCTTCTTGATCGCGTCGCCATCGGCGTCGCGCTCCAGCTCCAAGGCGGCGTAGTAGTCCTTGAACTTCATCGTCGCCGGGCCTCCGAACAGAGCTGCGCCTGGAGGGTGGCCGCCTGCGGGGGCGACCCGCACGGGGCTCCCCCCAACCCTGCCACGCCCGTCCGTGATCGCGCCGTGCCAGGTGCAGCAGCGGCAACGTCCTGGCCGCGGCCGGGCCGCTTGTCCGCCTGCTTCCGGCCTCCCGCGCCAGCCAGCTCGCTGTGGCCAGGCGCCAGACTGGGTGGATCAGCTCCGCCCTGGCCGCCCTTTCCATGACCAGCACCGCCACCGATCTCCGCGCCGACGGCCCTGCGACGGTGCCCATCCCCGCCATGGCGGAGGCCGGCATCATCAGCCTGCCGGTGACGATCCTCACCGGCTTTCTCGGCGCCGGCAAAACCACCCTGCTCAACCACATCCTCAGCAATCAGGACGGCATCAAGACCGCCGTGCTGGTGAATGAGTTCGGTGAGATCGGCATCGACAACGACCTGATCATCGCCACCGGCGAGGACATGGTGGAGCTGAGCAACGGCTGCATCTGCTGCTCGATCAACGGCGAGCTGCTGGAGGCGGTGGAACGCATCCTTGATCGTCCCGATCCGGTCGACTACTTGGTGGTGGAAACCACCGGCCTGGCGGATCCGCTGCCGGTGGCGATGACCTTCCTCGGCAGCGAACTGCGCGACACCACCCGGCTCGATTCGATCATCACCTTGATCGATGCGGAGAACTTCGACGACTCCACCATGGCGAGCGAAGTGGGGCGCGCCCAGGTGATCTACGGCGACATCCTGCTGCTCAACAAGACCGATCTGGTGGCGGAGGAGCGGCTGGTGGAGGTGGAGTCGCGCCTGCGCGAACTCAAGAAAGACGCCCGCATCCTGCGCTCGGTGAGCGGGCAGGTGCCCTTGCCGCTGCTGCTGAGCGTGGGGCTGTTCGAGTCCGATCGGGTGGTGGCGGAACAGGTCGGCGGTCCCCAGGCGCACAGCCACGACCACGGCCATGACCACGCTCACGATCACGGCCACCACCACGGCGACCCTCACGCCCACGGCCACGACCATGGCCCAAGTGCCGGCGCGGCCGAGGGTGCCGCCGCAACCCACGCCGCTGCCGCTGACCACACTGCCGCTGACCACAGCGCCTGCGACCACGACCATGGCCAGTGCGTGCATGACCACGGCCACGATCACGGCAGCCACGGCCACGGCCATGACCACAGCCACGATCATGCCCATGGCGACGGCGTCCATGCCGCCGACCATCTGGCGATCGAAGGCTTCACCTCGCTCTCCTTCGCTGCCGAGGGACCCTTCTCGTTGCGCAAGTTTCAGAACTTCCTCGACAACCAGATGCCGGCTGGGGTGTTCCGGGCCAAGGGAATCCTCTGGTTCAGCGAAAGCGAGCGGCGCCATGTGTTCCACCTGGCGGGCAAGCGCTTCTCGATCGACGACACCGATTGGAAAGGACCGCGCAAGAACCAGCTGGTGCTGATTGGCAAGGAGCTCGATCACGACAAGCTGCGCCGTCAGCTGCGGGCCTGTGTCGCCAGCGGCGCGGCCGGCAAGGGGTTTTCCTGAACCTGGCCCGCTTGCCCGGCTGCGTCCTCTGCTCGCGGCCCGGCATCCCGCCCGCTCCTGGCGCTGCATCCAGGCCCTGCATCCAAAGGTTGCCGTTGAACCCCGGGGCGGCGGGGCTGGCTTCATACTGACCCCGCAGCGGTTTGCCGGTGCGCACCCCGGTGAGGCAACGAGGAAAGTCCGGTGTCAGCAACACGTCCCCTCCGAAGGCGTGGTCGCCAGTCCGGCGCTGTCCCGCAGCTGTGATGGGCCCCTTCCACAGGCGTGCCCTCAGCCAGAACGCTCGCCCCTGCTCCTCCCCCTTCAATCCCCGGCGCGGACCGGAGTTCACCATGCCCTTCGCTTCCCTCAAGTCCTCGTCAGGCCGTGATCTGGCCCTGGCCGGCTGCGCCGGTCTTGGCCTCAGCCTGCTGGGCGCCCTGCCCGCCAGCGCCCACGGTGTGGCGGGCGCCGGCCTCGCGGGTGGCTTCAGCCATCCCCTCACCGGCCTCGACCACCTCTTCCTGCTGGTGGGTGTGGGCGCGGCCTCGTCCTTCGTGAGCGCCCAGCTCCTGCTGTTCGCCCTGGCCGGTGCCGTGATCGGTGCGTTCTTCGGTGTCAGCGGCGGCGGCCTGCCCGTGGCTGAGCTGCTGGCGGCACTGGCGGTTTCAGGTCTGGGTGTGCTGATCCTGATGAGCCGCCGCTCTGGCCACCCTCCTTCCATTCCTGCGGCCGGCACCGTGGTGACGGTGGCGGTGGCGATCCACGCGATGCTGCACGGCCATGAAGCCAGCGGTGCCAGCAGCTGGTGGGCGGGAGCCCTGCTGGCCTCCGGCCTCACCGTGGGGGTCACGTTCCTGTTGCTGCGCCGGCTCGGCACCGCCTGGACCGTGCGTCTTGCCGTTCTGCTCACCGTGGTGGGTGCGCTGCTGGCCCTGGGGCCGATCGGTCTGCTCGCCGGCGCCGGCGCCGGCGCCGCCTGAGCTGAGCACCAATCGCAGTCATCGACACAGTCCGCTCTCAGGTTCTGGCTAACGTTGCCGCAGTCCGGTTGGGTGTCATGGTCGAACTTCTGCTTTTCACCGGAGTCGTGGCGCTGTTCGGCCTGGCCTTCTGGCTCACCACCGACTCCGATGACGACAATCCCGGCGGCGGTCTGATGCAGCCGGCTCTGGTGCCGGTCCGGGTCCGGCCCAACCGCTGAACGATTCCATTGATCTCGTCCGAAGCGATCGTCAGCCCTGCTGATGGTCGCTTTTTCTTTGGGTTCCCGTGCCGTACCGGGGAATCTGTCCCTCGGGCCACTGGAAAGGGCGCAGCCCGCTCCTCATGCACCAGCCACCACAGCCGAGCAGCCTGGGCGTTTCGAGCAGCCTCGGCGGTTCTCGTTCCTGGGTGTTTCCCCCATCCACTGATCCCACGGTCTTTCTTCCGGTCACATTTGTTACTTCGGGTCGCACCCTTTCGGCGTGGGCGGACTGACCCTGATCCTTACGCTCCAGAAGTTGCATTCGCGCCATAGGGCGCTCCATCTCCTGGATGAAACGGATCTCTACCGCCACCCTGAAGCTGGCTGGTGCCGGCTTGACGGTTGTTTCGATCGCCACCGCCGTGGGTGCCGGCCTGGCCCAACAGGCACCCAATCGCCAACCCGTTGAAATCGGTGTGTACTCGGGCCGTCACTACAACACGGACAAAGAGCTGTACCGCCAGTTCACGGCCCGCACGGGCATCAAGGTGAACGTGCTGGAGTCCAAGGACGACGCCATCATCGAGCGCCTCAAGAGTGAAGGGCGCAACAGCCCTGCCGATGTGCTGGTGCTGGTCGATGCCGCCCGCCTCGACATCGCCACCGATCAGGGCCTGTTCCAGCCCGCCCGCTCTGCCGCCTTGCAGCGCGACGTGCCTGCCAACCTGCGCGATTCCCAGGGCCGCTGGTACGGCCTCACCCGCCGGGTGCGCGCTGTGGTGGTCAACCCGAAGCTGGTGAATCCCGCCACGATTCGCACCTACGCCGATCTGGCCAATCCAGCCCTCAAAGGCAAGCTCTGCCTGCGGGAACGCAAGAGCCCCTACAACCAATCGCTGGTGGCCAGCCAGATGATCCTGCGCGGCGATGCCACCACCCGCAACTGGGTGCGCGGCATGGTGGCCAACGTCAAGCAGCCGTTCTTCACCTCCGACACCCCCCTGGCACGTGCTGTTGCCCGGGGTGAATGTGCGGTCGGCGTGGTGAATTCCTACTACGTGGCCCGCATGCTCTCAGGTGCGGGCGGTGCCGAAGACAAGCGTCTGGCCCAACAGGTGAAGATCGTCTACGTGAACCCCTCCCACGTCAACATCAGCGGTGCTGGCGTCACGCGTTATTCCAAGAACCCCCAGGCTGCGCTCAGGCTGATTGAATTCCTGGCCTCCCCCACCGGTGGCCGCGGCTACGCCGAAGCCAACAACGAGTACCCGCTCAAGGGCGTGGGTAATAATCCCTACCTCAAGGGCTTCGGTACCTTCAGAGCGGATGGCGTCTCCGTTGAGCAAATCGGCTCTCGCACCAGGGCCGCCACCCAGATGATGGAAGCCAACGGCTGGAAGTAGGAACCGAATGGCGGCACTGGCAACAGCCGAACGCGCAACAGCTGGGAAGGGGGCGCCGCCGATGCGGCGCGCCTCCCTCACCACCGCAGTCGTGCTGGTCTCAGCCCTGGCCCTGGTGCCGGTGCTCGTTCTGGTGGGCTACGCCCTGCTGGCCCCCGGCTCCAGCACCCTCCAGCTGGGCGCCGAAGGCGTCGAGCAGGTGGTCAACACCGTGGTGCTCGTGCTCGGTGTCGGCCTGATCGGTGCCGTGCTGGGCACGGCCAATGGCTGGCTCACGGCCTGTTGCCATTTCCCCGGCCGGCGCTGGTTGCGTCTGGCGCAGGTGCTGCCGCTGGCGGCTCCTGCGTTTGTGCTGGCCGCTGTGCTGGTCGATCTCGGCAGCCGCTGGGGCTTCCGCTTTCACGGCATCGGCTGGGCCGTGGTGCTGCTCAGCCTCACCACTTACACCTACGTGTTTCTGCTCTCCACCGAGAGCTTCTCGATGAGCGGCCACCGCCAGCTGGAGGCCTGCCGCAGCCTGGGTGTCGGTCCCTGGGGCAGCTTTCGGCGGGTGGCGCTGCCGCTGGCGCTGCCTTCGATCGGTGCCGGCGTCGCCCTCAGCGGCATGGAGGTGGTCAATGAACTCGGCGCGGTCGAACTGCTCGGCGTGCCCACCCTCTCGCGCGGGATCCTGCAGCGCTGGCAGGGAGAAGGGGATCTGCAGGGAGCTGTGGGGCTCGCCCTGATCGCCCTGGTGATGGTGAGCCTGTTGGTGGGGGCCGAACGCTGGTTACGCCAGCGCAGCCGCCGCTGGAACATGGGCCATGACGGCACCAGCTCACTGCACTGGCAACTGAGCGGCTGGCGGTCGTGCGCGGCCCAGCTGCTCACCCTGGTTCCGCCGCTGATCAGCCTGGCGATTCCGCTCACCTGGCTGGTGATGAGCCGCGACCACCTGCAGAGCGATTCGCTCGAGGAGCTGGTGGCGCTCACGCTGCGCAGCCTCGGTCTGGCCCTTGCCGCTGCCCTGGTCACGGTGGTGGCGGCGGTGGTGCTGGCGATCGCCCGCCGCTGGATTCCCCAGCCCTTCCTGCGCCAGCTCACCTTCGCGGCCGGCATGGGGTACGCGATCCCCGGCACGGTGCTGGCCCTGTCACTGATGCTGATCGGCGGGCCCCTTGGTCTGAGCCCGTTGCTGCTGTTGCTCTGGGGCTATAGCGATCGCTTTCTGGCCGTCTCCAAGGGGGGCCTTGATGCGGCTCTGGAGCGGATTCCGCCCAGTGTCGATGAGGCGGCCACCGGCCTTGGCTGCAGCTGGACCCAGGTGCTGCGCCGTGTGCATCTGCCTCTGCTGAAAGGCCCGCTGCTGGTCGGTGCGCTGCTGGTCTTCGTCGATACGGTCAAGGAGCTGCCGCTCACCTTCTCCCTGCGCCCCTTCGATTTCGACACCCTGGCGGTGCGCGTCTATCAGTACGCCGGTGATGAACGGGTGTCGTCCGCGCTGGTGCCGGCGCTGCTGATCGTGGCTCTGGGCCTGGTGGCGGCGGTGGCGCTGATGCCCAGCCTGGAAAGGCTTGGCTCCGGTCAGGACCGGAGCTGAAACGCCAGCCCAGAGCTGGGCTCACGCTGCGGGTCCTGGATCAGGGACGTGCAGGGCAGCGGGGGGCGATCCGGGCGATCCGGTTCGCCTGCATCACGTTGAAGTTGTCGTCGCTGGCCAGCAGCAACGTGGGGCGTCCATCGGCGAGGGCCGGCCCCACGGCGAGGGCTTCCCAGTTGTCGGGGCTGAGCCCTGCTGCCAGCAGATCCCACTGCCGCACCGGTGTGAGCGGTGGGACGTCCTCGCCTGCGGGCCGGTTTGACGGCAGAGGGAAGGCCACCAGCCGCGCCCACCAGCGGTTCGGTGCAGCAAAGCCCCGCACCAGCCCCAGCAACAGCCCTGAGCGAGGCGGAGCCAGTAACTCGGTGAGGCCCCACTGGGGACCCTCCAGCGCCACCGCCAGCCGCCCTGCCGGGAAAATCGCAGGCTTCAGGGCTGGAGTCTCAGGGGTGGTGGAGGCCGCAGGAGCGGCCGGGGCCGCGCTGACGGGAGTGGCTGGGGAGGCGTTGCTTGCCAGGCTCCTGGCCACTGGACCGAAACGCAGCAGGCGCAGTGCTCCCTCTGGGTCCTGCAGCAGTGGCCGCTCGGCCGCCAGCAGCAGAGAAGGGGGCAGGCCTGAACCGCCCGCCGCCAGGGGTGATGGCGGCAGCAGGGTCAGCGCTTCCGGCCCTTGGTTCGAGCCCAGGCCCCGCCCCGGTGCCGCCTGCCAGGCCTCCGGCAGATCCCAGGCCTCCAGCAGGCGCCCACTGGCGCGCTGAAAGCGCAGCAGGCGCGGCGATTCCTCCGGCGTGCGGCGCCCCTCGCTCACGATCCAGATGTCCTCGCCCTTGATCACCAGCCCTTCACCGTCGAGGGGGTGGGCAAACGGCTGACCGTTGGCATCGGTGAGCCTCAGCCGCCGTCCGACCACCGGCGGCCTGCCGCTGCTCTCCCCGAGGCGTGCCGCACCATGCAGCGGCACCAGAAAGGGAGCGGGGGCGTCACTGAGCAACCAGAGGCTGCGTCCCTCCGGGTCCATGGCAGCGGCCGAGAAGCCGCCAAGCGGTTGGCCGTCGGTGCCCTCCCGAGGCAGCTCCACCTCGGCCAGCACGTCCCAACGCACTTCTCCCGGACAGGGCAGCACCCAGGCAGGCCCAGCGGGATGCTGCAACGGCAGCGGCGCAACGGGAATCACAGCGATCAGAGCAGACTCCAAGACCCACGATGGCGCTGCTCCAACTGCTTTGGTGCTCCGCGAAGGCCTGGTCGCCTGTCGCTGACTCAAGGGCCGCTCAGTGGATGCGGTTGCATCAGCGCTGGCTCAGCGGGTGCAGTTGGATCAGCTGTGGCTCAGATGGTGCGGTTGCCTTGGCTGTGGCTCAGCGGATGCAGATGCCTGAGCGGTGGGTCCGCTATCTCAGCGGCAGATCAACGGCCTCCATAGCGGCTGGGCGTTGGATCAGCTTGAACTCATTCAAGAGGAGTCCAGGCAGCAGCAACTGGATCAAGAGGAATTCAGCCAGATCACTTTCTTTGAGATCGTTACAGGCAGGAGTCGTTCAATCGGGATCTGCCGATTCTGGATCAACTCAATCAAGATCAACGAAGTCAAAATCAACACAATCAAGATCGATGCAATCAAGGTCGATGTCATCAGTTTCAATCATTCTATAGTCAGGCTCTTGGCGCTCAACCATTCTCGGGCCAAGCTCATCATGTTCGGTCTGTCTTGAGTCAGTCTCCTCAGATTCAACCATTTTAAGATCGGGCTCATTGGGTTCAGTCTGTCTACGGTCAAGTTCATCAAGTTCGTCTTATTGAGGTCATGTTCATCGAGTTTAGTCTCATCGAGTTCAGGTTCATCAAGCCATGCTTCTTCAAGTTCAACTAGTTCGGTCTCATCAAGCCATACTTCTTCAGACCCAACCTCTTCGGGTCTAACCTCTTCAGGACCAGCCTCTTCAGGACCAGCCTCTTCAGGTCCAACCTCTTCAAGGTCTTCCGATCCAGGACCAACCGATTAACCGTCAATCGTTCCAAGATCAACCGATCCAAGGGCAACCAGCTCGAGGTCAACCAGTTCGAGGCCAACGTTTCCGCGATCCAGCGCATGATGAGGCGTAACGGAGTTGTTCAATTTGCTACGCCTGAGCGTCGCAATTTCTTAGCAAGTCGCAGGGATCACCACGAAGATGCAGTCACCTCACCGCCATGGCGTGATCGTGATGGACGAGTCACAGATGCACTCGAGCGAAGACATCGAGATTCTCAATCGTATCCTCCAGCTCACCAGCCTCAGGGATTGGTGCATGGAGCGTCTTTCGGTGCTGTCGTTGCGATCGGACCTGGAAGATGCCCGCTGTCTGACCAGCGAGCATCTTGAAATGTTGGCGGAAACCAATGCCTGGACAACCCTTTGGGTTCCTTCCTTATGGAGACGCCGTGTTGACGAAGACTGATGCCATCACGATCGAGAGTGTCAGAACATCCCGGGTGCTTCTGATTTGAGTTGCTTCACCCACTGCACAAGTCGTTCATCAGTGAGATCGGGTTCACTGTCTTCGTCAACAGGCAGGCCGCAGAAGAGCCCATTCACCACACTCTTTGATTCTGAAAAGGTGTAGCCATCAGGAGATACCCTGCCGACCATTCTGGCACCAGACTGGATGAAAGCCGTGTAGAGCTCTTCCATGGCATCGCAGAAGTAATCGGAGTAGGAGGAAGAGTCTCCCAGGCCCACGATGGCCACGGTTCGACCGATCATCTGCAGATCAGGAATGCTTTCCACGTGGCTGTCCCAGGCGGTGCCGGAGCGCATTGAATCTGCTCCGGTGTTCCAGGTGGGCACGCAACAGATCAGGTCGCCCGAAGCTTCCAGCTCCTCGGTGGCGTCGAGATCGCCCACGTCCTGCACGCTGGCAGAGGGTCCGATCAGCTCAGCGAGGCGGGTGGCAACGTCCTCCGTTTTTCCGGTGGTGGTGGCAAACAAGATGCGAATGGGCATTGTGCTGAATCAGAACGTTGATGGTCTAATCACCAGCAGTCCTTGTGGAGCTTTGTGAAACGACATCGACAGGTGACATTGCCGACATCAGCTCAGCATCAATGGATTCAGGCGATCAAGTCATCAACGTTATGTTGATGCTGTTGCCTTGTGTTTCATGCCCAACACTCTCAGTTTCACAGCCATCTCCTCCTGGCCCTCCTGTGCGTTTATCTCCCATCACAGCAGCAAGCCAGCCGTCCATGGATTGGCTCTGCTGAGCAAGATCCGCCAGTATCAGCCCATCCAGAAGCTTAGCCTCGATCATCCGGCTCTCACCCAGGAGCAGCTTGCCCTGGTGCAGGGAATCCAGGCGCAGGAACAGACATTGGCTCAGCTTTATCAGGAGTTGCAGGCGGTTGAGGTGCTCAAGGTTGAGCTTGAACGAGAGCTGATTGATTCTCTCTGCAAGACATCACCACTCTGATTCTCTGCCTGCAACTGCAGGCAGCAGAAAGCCCTGGCCTTCCGGCCAGGGCACAGTTGTGAGGCTCACAGTCGCGGTTTCGACGGTTGTGAATCTCTCGGTTGGGATTCATGCAGCCGTGGGTTTCACAATGATGAATACCTTGGTTTTGGTCAACTCAGTGGTTGCTCACTGAGTGGTGGCTCATTCAGTGGTGGATCACTCAGTGGTGGTTCACTAAGTACTTGTTCAATCGGTGGTGGATCACTGAGATGGGCTTCCGACTGTTGTTCACTCCTTGGATTTCGTTCACGCCGTTGTGGTTCTGATCGGTGTGACTCCCTGGTTTCTGGTTCAAGGAGTGGCGTTTCCACAGTGTCGCTTAACCAGGGAGTTCGACTAGGAAGTTAGACCAGGAAGTTCGACCAGGGAGTTTCACAAGGGGAGTTTCACAAGGGGAGTTCACCCGGCACTTGAGTTTCAGGCAGTCTCCATCATTTCAAGCGCCTTGCCCACCCGGCGGAAATCAAAGCCGAGAGCCCGCAGAGCGTGCCAGAGATGGCCTTGCAGGAAGAAGAAGGCCAGAAAGAAGTGGGCATTTGCCAGCCAGGCACGAGCGGTGTGAACCCCCAACGGCAGATCCACACTGTCGGCGAAGTAGGGAGAGAAGGAGAACTTCATCGTGAGCGCAGGGCCGAAGAATTCCACCGGATACACCGTAGTGTTCGAGGCACACCAGAGGCTGGCCACAAATCCCATCAAGGCCACCGATCCAATCGAGTACGACAGAATCGATTCGGCCGACTGGAGAACCAGCTTGCGGGCGAAGGGCAACGGTGGCACCAGAATGTGCCATACCCCGCCCAGGCTGAGCATGAAGGCGATCACCACATGGCCACCGATCACATCTTCCAGGTTGGAGATCGAGAGGAAGCTGGTCTGATAGCTCCAGATTGTGGCCAGATCCACGTGGGGTTGCACGGTTCGCACCGCTTGAAGGGCAGGGTCGTAGATGCCTACCCGTTTGGCCAGTTCAACAAAGGCAATGGCTCCCAGGCCCAGGAAGATCAGGTGATGACCCAGGATCACCCCCAGCTTGGCAGGGTCTTCCCAGTTGAAGTTGAAGCGCTTGGCGCCGCCCTGCGTGGTGCCAAGGTCGGTGGGGGCACGGAAGAGGTGCCACATCCCCCCGGCGGCCAGTACGGCGGCGCTCACCAGGTGGAACGCGGCGATGGCGATGATCGGCTCCGCATGGGCGATCACACCACCTTCCCCAACGCCAAAACCAAGGCGCGCCAGGTTCGGCAGAAGGATCAGGCCCTGCTCACCCATCCGCTGGGCAGGGTTGTAACGGCTGAGCTCGTAGATGGTGAACGAGCCCGCCCAGAACATGATCAAGCCGGCATGAGCAGCATGTGCTGAGATGAATGTGCCGGCTTCATTGGTCACCAGTGAATTGCCTGCCCACCAGTCATAGCTGACCTTTGGGTTTCCATACGATTGCATCAAGCTTGCGCGAGGCATCGTCAATGTAAGTCGAAGCTCCAATGATTGATGCGTATGAAATGACTATCTGCCAGGTGATTGCGTACCGGAATCTGTATCAATGAAGCGTTCGTGTCGTGCCTTTGCAGACAATGACCGTGGCCATGCGCCTGGTTGGAGTTGCCGGGGCAGTGGCTGGAAGTGGCTGGAACCTCACCAGATCGGCTTTCTTCAGGAACTACCCACTCGTCACAACGCCCCAGAAGCCCCTCCCCACGGACATTGGCGACCCTCAGGCGGCGCCACCGCCACCCCGGTAGCGGCTTGCCGCACGCTTCACGCTGGCGAGAGCGGTGCCATCAAGGAACTGCTGGTCCAGGAGCAACAGGGCGGCGGAGTTGTCCCCTGCCAGGCGCAGACGCTGCAGCACGAAGCGGGCTTCTGCTTCTTCCTGGATCTGTTCTTCGACAAACCAATCCAACATGGCAGAAGCGCTCCGCTCCCCATCCGCTTCCGCCAAGGTGTACAGGCGGTTGATCGAGGCTGTGACGGCTTTCTCCATCACCAGCACCTGATCGAACAACGCCTGGGTGGAGTCCCAGGAGCGTTGCGGGGACTGAATGGTGGGCAGAATCACCTGTTCGTCACAGTCGAGCAGATAATCGATCATGCGGGAGGCATGACCTCGCTCTTCATTGCTTTTGTTGAGCATGTATTCGGAGAAGCCCGCCAGATCCTTCTCTCGCAGCCAGATCGACATCGACAGGTAGCTATGGCTGGCGTGAAATTCAGCCTCCAGGTGGGTGTTGATCGCTTGCGTCAACTCTTTCATGTGGTTCTTTCAGTGATGTCTCTCTTGATCTAGCAACCTGAGTGCTCCCCATAGGCCTGAGTTCACAGGTTGTCGTGTCTGCCCGCAGAGGGTATGAGCGATTGCACACGACTGCCCTTCGAACCATCGATCACCACCGCTGGTAACTTTCGTCGCGTTGATCGGCCGCTGCTTCAGAGAAAATCTGCTGACAACAATCTGAAGTCCCTTAACCTCCTTGCGCCATGAGCAGCGGTTGCGACTTGCGCCATGAGTTGTGGTTGCGATTTGCAGTCCACGATCTGCATCACGATCACCGATCCCTACCGTCCATGTGTGACAAACCAGGCGTTTCCAACCATGACTAAGCCTTTCCATCCATCACCAAACGTCCATCCACCACCAGGCCCATCCATCCATCACCGAACCGGAGACGTTCTGAAACCCATGCTCTGCTGGTTGTCATCCCTACCTGAATCCACTGAGTTCTCCCTGACCTCCAAACGGATCTGCCCATGCCCAATGACTTTTCCGGTGACATTCCCAGCCTGCCTATGGAGCAGCGCACCAGGAAACGCACCGATGAACTCTGTGCCATTCAGCAATGGTGCCTGGAGCGTATGGCCCAGCTGGAGAGGGAAGGCAACAGTGCCGCTTCACGCTGCCTTAAGCGTGAGCATCTCGAAGTACTGAGGCAACCAGACAGCCATCGCACGTTGTGGATGCGCATTGAGTATGACCCTGAGGACTGATCCGGCGCTGAGTGGCATTCCTGTTTTCTGGAGGTGCCATTGGCCACAGGATGAGGCGCTGAAGATGACAGCCCCTCAGGCGGATTGCACCCACACTCATGGCGGAGACGGACTCCCTCACCTGGTGGGCTGAGGGAGTTTTTTCTCAGCTTGGAACCAGCGTGGGTTGAAGGCTGGACGCGGCTTGAAAGGTTGTCACCACAGCAGAAGGGCGCAGACGCAAGGCGCAGTGCTGGCCGATCTGCAGCGGCATGTCCATGGGCCGGCGCACACGCAGGCGCACATCCCCCTGCTCCACCTGATAGAGCCAGCTCCGGCCCAGAAACTCGCGGCCGATGACCTTGCCGGCACCGGAATCGTCCGCCTCCAGCTCAATGTCGTCGGGGCTCACAAGCACCTCCACGGCTGCTTCCTGCACATTCAGGCGCGGGAGCGAGGCACCACTGAGCGGATGCACTGGCCCCAGCAGTGTGAGCAGCTCCGAGCCGTGCCACCAGGCCGGCAGCACATTGCCCTGCAGCACAAAACGCCCCACGAAGGAGGTGGCGGGTTGGTTGACCAGTTGCTGAGGGCTGGCGCATTGGTGCAGACGCCCGTCATGGAGCACCGCCACCCGATCACAGATCGCGAGCGCCTCTTCGGGGTCGTGGGTGACGATCAGTCCGCTCGTGCCGCACTGCGCCAGCACGGTGGGCAATTCGCTGCGCAGCCGCAGCCGCACCTCCACATCAAGGTTGGAAAAGGGCTCATCGAGAAGCACCACTGCCGGTTCCGGTGCCAGAGCGCGCGCCAAGGCGAGGCGCTGACGCTGGCCACCGGAGAGCTCGTGCGGGTAGCGCTCAGCCAGTTCACTCAGACCCAGCAGGTTGAGCAGCCAGGCGGCACGGCCCTTGTTCTGCCGCTGTCTGAGACCGAAACAGACATTGCCCCAGGCCGTGAGGTGGGGGAACAGGGCGTAATCCTGAAAGACCATGCCCACGCCGCGGCGCTCGGGAGCCAGGCAGCGGTTTGGACCGGACACCTCACGGCCCGCCAGGCGGATCACGCCTCGCTCCGGCCATTCGAAGCCGGCGATCAGGCGCAGCAAGGTGGTTTTGCCGCAGCCGGAGGGGCCCAGCAATCCCACCAGTTCGCCCCGCTCCAGACGTAGATCAATCCCTTGCAGGGTCCATTCCGAGGCGCCGGGGCCACTGGGAAAGCGGTGCCACAGACCCTGCAATTCAATCGCGTGGAGAGAAGCAGGATTGGGCGTGTGGAAGGGAGCTGAGTCGGGCGAATGGTGAACAGTGGGGGCCAGAGTGGGATCGGGGGATGGGTGGTCAGATTGATGCGATTGGAGCATGAATCAGGCCTCTCCTGTGGAGACGGTGGCCTGAAGGCTGATCCCCGTCGGATGCTGCTGGCACCGGCAATCAGGCCACCACATTGGTGTCAGTGGGCGAGCCAGAGAAGCGGCGACGAACGGCAAGATGGATGGCAATGGACGAGGCTGCGTGATCAACGGCCGCAGCGGCAGCAGCCACCCTTCCAGTTGGAACATTTGGAACGCTTGCAGCCTTTTTTCTTGGCAATCCGGATCCGATCGCGGCGTTGCCGCGTGGCCGTGGGTTGGGTGGCTGCGAGTTGCTCAGAGGAAGAGGCCGCTCCGGCCATGGCTGAAAGAGAGACTCCAATCAACCTAGGTGGCTGAGGTGACGACTGCCCTGTGGTGATCACGTCAGGGTGTGACAAATCGAACATGCCGTCGTGCTGGATCAAGCCACTGAACTGTTCGTCCTTTCGCCTCTCTAAGCTGAACCTGCACCAATCCGATTGCACACATGGTTCTTGGCACTCAGCACGCCACTGGCACCGTCCTGAGCGGCGGGCGGCCGGTGGCCCAGCCCATGCAGGACGTGCTGCTTGAGGCGCTTCAGCAGCATCTGGCGATGGAATTGAACGCCAGTTCCGCCTATTGGGCCCTGGCCGTCTGGTTCGCCGAGCGTGATCTGCGCGGTTTTTCCCGCACGTTCAAGGCGGAATCGGATCAGGAACGCAACCATGCCGGGCTGTTCGCCGATTACCTGATCGCCCGTGGGCAGCCTGTGGTGCTTGGCGGCATCAATGCGCCGAAGCAGGTGTGGAACGACATCGAAGACGTGCTCACGTCAGTGTTTCAGATGGAAGTGGATGTCACTACCTCCTTGCATCAGCTGTATGCCCTGGCGGAGCAATCCGGAGATGTGCGCACCACTGTGTTTCTGGATCCCTTGATTGATCAGCAGACGGCCTCCGAAGATGAAGCGGCCCATCGCCTTGGCCGTTGGCGCCTGGCAGGCGGCGAACCTGCGGCGATGCTGATCCTTGATGCCGAGCTCGATGGTGGCAAAGCCGCACCTTCCAAGCTGGCGGCATGACTCCGGCCTGAAGGTGCCTGGAGAGCGGTGGTGTCTGTTTGATCTGGAGCATTTCTTCCACCGCTTGTTCAGCCCTGAGGACTACCCGTTGTGCTCAGGCCATGGCTCTGGTTGTTTGCTTCAGGTTGTTTGCTTCAGGCCAGGCTGTGGCGGCGGCTGAGTTCCACCAGAAAGGCCACACTGAAGGGATCCAGTCCTGGTGCTCGGCGTAGGGCCAGACCGACGGCATGTACTTCGGCCTGCCGCACCGCCATCCGTTGCAACTCACCCTGCAGCCTGCGGATCAGGCCGGCATCACGGCAGCGGGGCAACTGCGTGGCGATCTGACGCCGCCGGCTGAGCAGCTTGCCCATTTCACGGCACAGGCTGCCAAGCAGGCTGTCGGCGGGGCCGCCGTTCAAAGGGGACAAGGGCGATAGGGCCTCTCTGCAAGGGGGCAGGAGTGGGGAAGAGCACACCACGATCAGCGCTCCGCTCAAGCCGCCGCCAGCGGCGCGGATTCCACCAGGGAAGGGGCCACGCGCATGCCGGCCTGTCCGCTGGGCGCTTCCATCAGCTCCGCCTGCCGGATCCGCGAGATCAGCCGGGTGGTGGTGACGCGGGTGGTGCCGATCAGTTCACCGATGCGTTCGTGGGTGAGGCGGAAGGGCAGGTCGCACCAGGGGCCGCAGCGGCGCCCCAGGCGGCGCACCAGCAGACCGAACAGCGCATGGAGCCGTTGCTCGGCACTGCCGAGGTGGCGGATGCGCAGCAGTTGCAGCGTCCATTCATTGACGGGGTCAAAGCCATCACCCGAGCCCGCTTCGCCGTCACTGCGGAAACACAGGGGCGTGAGCGCCTCCACGCAGACCCCTTCACTGCAGAGGCGGTCGGTACGCAGCTGATCGCCGGGTTGGAGAAAGGCGAGGGTCATGCCCTCGGTTTCCTCGCACGGGCAGTACACCCGGGCGATGCCTTCCAGCACCTCGATGCAACTGCCACTCGGACGGTGCAGGGGATCGAGCAGCACCGTCTGGCCGGTGGGCATGCGTACAGCGGCCGCGGGCTGATCGGGCAGAAAGCGGAAACTCACGGATGCGGCTTATTGAGAATGACTCGCACTCTAAACAGCTCCCCCGCCTTTTTGCAAGTGGTTCTCAATAGCAACTGGTAGTTGCAAGACCGGCTGGCCAAAGGTGCGGCGGTTCCTGGCTTCGGGCGGCCCATCGGCGGATGGTTCTGAGCTGCGGAAGGCCTGTGGGCGCATGGTTTTGGGCTGCGGAAGGCCTATGGGCGATGGTTCTGAGCTTCGGAAGGGGTGTGGGCAGTGGTTTTGCGCCCCGGGCGGCCGCGCGCAATGAATGGCACTTCGCTTTGGGCGACCTGTGGGCAGTGGTTCGGGCAACTCGTGGACAGTGCTTTGGGCCACCCGTGGACAGTGGCGCTCCACTTCGGGTCAGCCGCAGATCCCTTGTCGTTGGCCCGATGTGGGCTCAAGCGCGCTCCTGAGAGAGAAGGATCGGGGCTCTGTGGCCTGGTGGAGAGAGCCTGGGCTTTGGCGATCCAGGCTTGGCAACCGCGTCTGGTGCTATTTGGGCGCCTCGCATGTGGTGACGGTGCTGGCCTTTGTGCGGCGTCGACGCAACCTGATCCCATTCCCACTTCGTTCCCCATGCTTCGCATCCGCGGTGATCGTGCTTCCCTGCTGGCCGCGCTGGCCACCAACTGGGCCCATCAACAGCTCGGCCTCACGGCTCCGGAGCTGGGCTTCCCTGGAGCCGCCCTGGTCACGGCTGTGGACCAGGACCAGAGGGGGGCGGCTGCAGTGGCGCCGCTCAGCGTGGTGAGGCAGCGGCACAGCGGGGACACAGCGCCCGCACGGTGAGCACACACTCCAGCAGGCGGAAGCCGTGGGTCTGGGCGGCCGTTTCTCCTGCTGCCATCACCTGCGCGCTGTCGAACTCCTCGGTGCGGCCGCAGCTCACGCATACGAGGTGGTGGTGATCGCGGTGGCTGTCGCTGGCCAGCTCAAAGCGCCGTCCGCCTTCCGGCAGCTCCAGTTCCCGCAGCAGCTCCAGGGCACTGAGCAGGCGCAACGTGCGGTACACAGTGGCCAGTGACACGCGCGTCTGCTCCCCCAGCAGCCGTTGGTGCACTTCTTCGGCACTCAGGTGGCTGCCTTCACCGATGCGGCGGAACAGATCGAGCACCCGCTGGCGCTGGGGCGTCAGCCGCTGCCCGCGGCCGTGGAGGCTGTTGCGCAGGCCTTCAGGAATCGCGGGAACCTGGCCCCTACCAGTGGCTGAACGGGTGGGCACCAGGTGGGCGGCTGTGCTTCTCAACAATAGATGCTGTTGCGAATCCTGGACAGACCATGGCGTTGTCGTGATTGTTCCGTTCTCGACAACCTGTGCACCGATCAGGCGCGTTCACTGGCCAGCTGTTCGTCCAGGCGGGCCGTGAGTGCCCCGAACAGGTCGGCCACGGTGACAACCACGCGGTAGCTGAGGGCCACCGCCAGCAACGGCGCCTCCGGCACCTGGCCGCCCAGCCGGAGCACCAGCACCGCTTCGAACACCCCGAGGCCCCCGGGAGCACCCGGCACCACCAGCCCGGCCGTCCAGGCCAGGGCGAAGCCCGCCAGCCAGACCGGCCAGCTGAGTGACAGCTGCTGATCGAAGGCGATCACGGCGCAGGCAAAGCCGGCGAAGCGAAGTAGCACGAACGGGACCTGGGCCAGCAGGGGCAGCAGCGGGTAGCCGGGCAGAGACACCGGCGGCAGTTTGTCAGTGGCGTCATCGAGCGAGAGCTGGCGCGCCCGCTGCCGCTGCAGCCGGTTCAGAACACGGTTCGACCAACCCGGCATCAGGCCGATCAACGGCAGCGGCGCCACCAGTGCCAGCCCGTCTTGCCAGCCGCCGATCGGCACCATTGCCAGGGCGGCACTCGCCGCCAGCAGGGGATCGAGCAGCACGGCCACCAGAGCCAGTGCCGTGCCCACGGGCTCGCGGCTGGCCAGCGGATGGGGCGCCTGAGGCGTGGGGCAATCGGCGGCTGGCGCTTCCGGCCCCGTCCGCAGCGACTGCACGCGTGAGGCCAGGTGCCAGAACCCGCCGGGCAGGTACTTGAGCAGGTTGCTGCGCAGGTAGAGCCGCACGCAGGTGTCCCAGCGGGGTCGTGCCCCCAGCCACTGCAGCCCCACGCTCCAGGCCAGCCCGTTGACCACCAGGCTCAGCAGGCTTACCCCCGTGCCGACCACCAGCCACAGCCAGCCCTGTGGATCCAGTCGCAGTGCCAGCAGTTGCGGCGCATTGGCCAGCAGGGCGGCGAACAGAAAGCCGAAGCTGAGCAGGCTCGCCCAGAGCCGCACGCCGCCGGGCAGGGAGGTCACCAGGTGGCGCAGGTTGGGCATCAGTCCTGGTCCGGCATCGCCGCCGCATTGTGCTCGGCCAGGGCGGCCGGGTCGGCGAGCGCCTGCTGCACCGCCGCGCGCACCTGCCGCAGGCTGAGCTGCTCGCGCCTGGCCAAGGCGATCAGGTCGTCGTGCTCGGCCTTGAGCTGGCGCTGGCCATCGGGCAGCAGCGACACCTTCACCCGCACCGGCCCCCAGGGGGTGGCCAGCTGGGCCTGGTGGCGCGGCAGGCACCAGCGCTGCTGCAGCTGCTCCCGCACCCCGAGGCTGGTGCCATGCCGCCACCAGATCGCCCGCAGCGCTGGCGCCGCCTCGGGGTGTGCCACCACGCTGAGCAGCACGCCGCTGCGTCCCTTCTTCATCAACGCCGGCTGGCTGAACACCTCCAGGGCACCGGCCCGGCGCAGTTCGTCGGCCAGGAAGGCCAGATCTTCGGCGCTGGCGTCATCGATCTGCGCCTGCTGGAGCAGCACCGTTTCCAGCAGCATGTGCCCGGCCATCGGGGGGGCGCTGGCCTCGCCCAGCCAGAGCCGCAGCAGGTTGGGTCGATCGAGCACGCGGTGACCCAGGCCGATGCCCACGGCGCTGGGCACCATCGAGGGCTGGGCGCCGAAGGCCGTGGCCCATTCACTCAGCAGCGCCATGCCGGTGGGGGTGGTGAGCTCCCCGGCCGGCAGCTCAGCGGCGCCGGCCAGGGGCACCTGCCGCGCGCGCGCGAGCTCCAGCACCGCCGGGGCCGGCAGCGGCAGCAGGCCATGGGCGGAGCGCACCGTACCGTGACCGGCCGGCGGCGGCGCACAGATCAGCGGCTCCACCTGGAAGTGCAGCAGCCCGGCGCACACGCCCACCATGTCGACGAGGGCATCGACGGCCCCCACCTCATGGAAGTGCACCTGCTCAGGGGCATGGCCGTGCACCCGGCCCTCGGCTTCGGCCAGGCGGGTGAACACCGCCAGCACCCGCTGCTTCAGGGCCGGCTCCAGCGGCGCCGCGCCGATCTGCTCGCGCAGCTCCAGCCACTGGCGGTGCGGCGGATGCGGCTCCAGTCCCTCCACCGAGACGCGGGCGCCGCGCTGGCCACCGCTGCGGGCCTCGGTGACGGTGAGGCGGTAGGCGCCGGCCAGACCGAGTTGCGCCAGGGGGACCTCCACCACGGAGCGCGGCAGGCCCAGATCGAAGAGGGCGGCCAGCAGCATGTCGCCCGCCACCCCGGTCGGACAATCCAGATAGGCCAGCGCCATGGCGGTCAGCCGGGGGTGGGTGCCGCCTGGGGCTCCGTGCTGCGCAGCAGACGCGGGGCGGCGGCCACCAGGGCCTCGGCGCGCCCTTCCAGCTCGTTTTGCCGTGCCCGCAGCAGCTGCTCTACCTCACGGCGGGCGCGGCGTTGCTCCAGCTGGGCGGTGGCCACATCAAAGCCGGAGAGACCCCAGAGACGCCCAAGCAGGGCCTTGTCGTCGGAGCCGCCGCGCGAGTTGCCGTAGAGAAGCTGTTCGGCCACCATGCCCGCCTGCAGCACCCGGCTCCAGCGGCGCAGCTCCTCGGCCGGCAACTTGGCGTGGGCCGGCAGCTCGAATTCGGTGCTGCCGTTGGCGCTCAGTCCTTCGCGCAGGCAGGCCAGGCTGCCCACCAGCACCCGCCGCACCGGCAGCTGGTCGTGGTCGGCGACGAGGGCATGGCCGGCCTCGTGCACCGCGATCCGGTGCAGCCGCCCCGCACCACCCGGCAGTGCTTCAGCCAGCAGGTGGCCGCCGCGTCCCCCGAAACGCAACGCATCGAGGCTGAGCGCGGTGAGGGCGCTGCCTGCGGCCAGGGCGATGATCCAGGGCGAGAGACCCAGCACCGGGCCGAGCACCGCCAGCAGCGTGATCGTCGCCACGGCGATGCCGGCGTTGAGCGCGGCGGTGGACCCATCCCCCACCGGCTTTGCGGGACCAGGCGTGGCCATGGCCTCAGCTCCCCGGGCGCCGGATGGCGGTGCGTTGAGGGTCGCGGACAGGGCTGCCCGCTGCTGCTCCGCTGGCCGGCGCCCCGCTGGCGCCCGATCCCACCGGAGCACCGGCCCGGCGGTCACCGCCGCGGGGGGCGCCACGGCCGGCACCATCCCGCCCGTTGCCACGCCCTTTGCCACCGCGATTGCCCCGTTGGGCCACCGGACCGATCACCTCATACGACTCCACCTGCAGCGCCTGGCCATCGCGGCGCAGGTGCAGGGCCACGAAGTGACGCAGATGCTCCAGCGGGATCTCGCCGCGCAGCTGCAACTTGAACGGCTGCGGGCGGGTTTCCTCGCCCCGGGCCTGCTGGCGCACCTTCACCACCAGCTCACCGCTCTCCGGCCGGGTGAATACCAGCTCACCCCGCACGGAAAAGTAGCCATCGCCTTCCGGCAGCTGGTCCACCGTGGGATCGGCAGCAGCATCCGCATCGGGAGCATCTGCTTCGGCGGCCAGCAGGGTGCTCGGTTCCCACACGCCCACGATCTGCAGGTGCAGGGTGCCGGTATCGCGGCAGCGGGGGTACACCACCCACAGGTGGGGCCTGTCCGGATCGAGGCGACGTCGCACCAGGCTCAGCACCCGGCCCAGCAGCACCGCTTCCAGCTCGGTGCCGTCTGCCGTGCGGATCAAGCCGCGGGTGTCGTGCTCCGGATCGGTGGCCACGTACTGACCCTGCACCACGCCGATGGCCCGGTACTGCATCGGCTCGGTGACCGGGGAAATCGGATGGAGGCGCATTGGAGCGGGCGCTGGCAGAGGGGGCTGGCGGGGGATCCTGTGGGAGCGAACTCCTGACGGGATCAGGGTGTTGGGGGCGTGATCAGGGGTGATCCGCCGTTCCGCGGCCCGGAGCGGAATCTAGCTGTGCCTTCAGGCGTCAGACTTGCCGCAGCCACCCCTGCACATGTCGCCCCGTTCGTCCGTCGGCTCAGCCCTCTCCAGGCGCTCCGGGCTGCTGGCGGGCTTTGGCGTGGCTCTGCTGGTGCTGGCCTCGCTCATCGGCGGTTGGTGGCTTGGCCGGCAAGGCCCCAGCACCAGTGCCGAACTCCGTTCCCGCCAGGTGTTGCAGCAGGAGATGCTGCGGTTGCGGCAGCAACAGGCCGATGGCCAGGCCAGTGATGTGGAGCAGCGGCGCCTGCTGCAGTTGTTGCTGGCGCTGGAGCAACCGGCGGAGGCCACCCAGCTGCTGGAGGCGATGGCGGATCAACAGCCCGATCGCTGGTCGTTGCGGTTGCTGCTGGCGGAGCTACGCCGCGACCAGAACGATCGGGCCGGCGCCGAACGGGAAGTGCGTCAGCTGCTCAACCTCAAGTCCGACCGCATCGAGGCCCTGCAGCTGATGGCGCTGCTGCAGCTGGAACAGGGGCGCGGCGCCCAGGCCCAGACGCACCTCACCAGCGCCTATGTGGCGGCCACCAAGCCGCAGCTCCAGCCCCAGGCCCTGCCGATCGGCCTGATCCTCGCCGACCTGATGCTGCAGCGCGGCCAGCTGGAGCAGGCCGATGGCCTCTACCGCAGCCTGGCCGCCAGCTTCCCCGGCGATGTGCGGCCTGTGCTGGCCCGTGCCCTGCTCAAACAACAGCAGGGGAACAGCAAGCTGGCGCTGGAATTGATCGCCAAGGCCCGGGCGATGAAACCCGAGCAATGGGATGCACGGGTGGATCAGGTGGCCGCCAGCTGGGGCCTGAAACCCCTGCAGCGGCCAACGAAGGGAACAGCCACCAAGAACCCGGCCCCCACCAGCGATCCGCCGGCGCCGTCCATCAGCAGCCCGGATGGGGCCACAGGCGCTGGGGCTCCTACGGCCCCTTCACTCCCGCAGAACCCGGCGTCGACTGCGCCTCCATCTCTCTGAGCGCCCGGTCGATGGCGTCGCCCGGCGGTGTGGCGTTGTCCATGGCACTGCTGCGGCGCAGCTGGTTCATCAGCTCCAGCGGGTTGGTGGCATCAAGCACGCTCTTGGGCCGCTCGCCCGGGCCGTCGAACACGTTCTGCTGCTTGGTGGGCGGCGCGTAGGGGTTGTCAGCGCGTGCCTCAGGCATCGCCAGCGGCATGGCGAGCACGGCAAGGGCCGCAAGAGCCACGGGACGGACCATGACGGGTGACCTGAGGTGACGGAGCGTGAGTCAATGCTAGGGGTCTTCGACTGACGCCTCCGCCCATGCGCATCGCCACCTGGAATGTGAACTCCATCAGGATGCGACTGGAACAGGTGACCGCCTGGCTGCAGCGGGAGCGGCCCGATGTGCTGTGCCTGCAGGAAACCAAGGTGGAGGATGGCAAGTTCCCCGCCGAAGCCTTCACCGCCCTGGGCTACGCAGTGGTGATCAGCGGCCAGAAGGCCTACAACGGGGTGGCGATTCTCAGCCTGTTGCCGCTCGAGCAGGTGTGCGTCGGTTTTGAGGCCCTGCTGCCCGGCGACCCCGAAGCCGTGGCGCTGGGGGAACAGAAGCGGGTGATCAGCGCCCTGGTGGACGGCGTGCGGATCCTCAACCTGTACGTGCCGAACGGCTCGGCGCTGACGTCGGAGAAGTATGCGTACAAGTTGGCCTGGCTCAGCTGCCTGCGCCGTTATCTGGCGGCCCAGGAGCAGGAAGGCGATCCGCTCTGCATGGTGGGTGACTTCAACATCGCCCTTGACGACCGCGACATCCACGATCCTGAGCGCCTCAGCGGCGGCATCATGGCCAGCGCGGCGGAGCGCGAGGCGCTCACGGCGGCGCTGGGGGAGCGGCTGGTGGATGTGTTCCGCGTGTTCGAGCCCGACAGCGGCCACTGGAGCTGGTGGGATTACCGCACCGGTGCCTGGGACCGCGACCGGGGTTGGCGGATCGATCACATCTATCTAAGTGCGGAGCTGCTCGCCTGCTCCACCGGCTGCGTGATCGACAAGGGGGAGCGGGGCCACGACCAGCCCAGCGACCATGCGCCGGTGGTGGTCAATCTGGAGCTGCAGCAGGACGGTGACGCTGACGAGGACGGGGAAGCTGACGACGCTGCGAGCTGAGTCACTGGTGATCACCTAGCCCCTGAGCCCGACAGCCGCCTTGCTCTGCTGGGCCGCCGCCGTGGATGGGGCCAACGGCCGTGGGGGAATTGTGAGCGTGTTCTCAGGCCATGGAGGGAAAACGTTCTCAACGTTTCAGTAGCGCCTTACGATCGCCGCCACTCGCATGCCACTCATGCTCTCCCGCCTGCTTCCTCTGCTGGCTGTGCCGCTGCTGATCGGTTCGACCGGTGTCGCCTCCACAGCGCAGACGTGCCGGTTTCTGCAGCCGATTGGTGGCACGGGCAGTCCGATCGTGGCCAAGTCGGTGGGTGCGGGCAGGATCTTCGGCAAAACCAACTGGAACACCGATTTCATCGTTGATCAGCCCTACAGCAGCTTCAAGTTCTTTTTCACCGCCAATTCTTCCGACGCCAATGCCACCTATCCGGTGGAGGCCTTCATGAAGTTCACCGATGGCTCCAACCTTCAGGTGGTGAATGAATCGATGAACCCGCCGATCGGCCGAGGCCGCATGTTCGGTCCGTTCCCTGCCATTCCCGGCAAGCAGGCCAGCCAGATGAATTTCAAGGTGGGAGCCAGCAACGACCCGGGCGCCCTGGGCTTCAGCTATCGCATCTCCGTGCAGGGCTGCAACTGATCACGGCGGGGCCCCAGGCTGATCCGATCTCTCTCCTTTTCTGCTGGGGCTTCAGCCTGCGGTGCAGCAGGCCTTGATCAGAGCCGGAACAGGGGGTCGTAGCGGTAGTACTCAGGCTTGCGCAGGCCCTCCACAGCCAGCATCCGGCGCAGCTCCATGATTTCGGCGCGCTGCGCCACGATCACCCCGCGGGCAAACCGACGGATCGTGGGGTTGGTGCTCTTGGCCAGAGCATCGTGCGCCATCACCAGTGCGCCGCCGTGGTGGTCGAGCATGCCTTCGAGGAACCACACCACCCGGTTCTGCGGTGTAGGGAGCGCGCCCATCATGCGCATGCTGTCGATCTGGGCCTGGCTCATACGGGTGAGGCCGCTGAGGCTGTTGGGATCCCCACCGCTGGCCAGCGCCACGGGATAGACGGGCGCCTGGGGGTACCAGGCCCGGCGCCAGAGGCCCATCGCCCGGATCTCATTGGCCTGATCGCGCCAGATCGCCTTGCCCAGCGCCCCCACGCCCGGCTGGCCGATGCCGAAGACGATTTCACTCATGCGCAGCGCCCCGGTGTGGTGCTGAACCATGCCGTCGATGAAGCGCAGGTCGTAGGTGGCGCCTGCAGGGCCCACGTCATGGGCGTGGCTGCTGTGGTCGTGGTGGCTATGGTCATGGCCGGCATCGCCTGGGGCTGGCTTGGCCGCGGGAGTGTTGCCCGGTGTGCCGGTCATTCCGGGTACGGCGTGATGGTCGCCGTGCTGCCCGTGGTGGTCTGCGTGGCGCTGCAGGTCCGGGGGAGTTTGGGCCAGGCCGGGGGCTGCCAGCACGAGGGCGGTGGCCAGGCCCATCAATGCGGCGGGAGCAGGGAAGGTGCGCATGGGGTCGGGCTGGATTGGCCCCACCGTATGGTCTCCCCCCTACTGGAGAGTCAAGTGGGCTGCGGGCTGCCGTGTGGCTCCAGGTTTGCGGAACCTGCCGGGCACGCTGTGGCGTTGCCCTTCAACCCCTCAGCAGCATCCACAGCCCCATGGCCACCATCGCCCCGTTTTCCAGCACGCTCACCAGGCCCAGTGGGGTGCGGCTGTTGCCGCCCACGCAGGCGCAATCAAGGTCGAGCTTGTCGACATAGACCGCCTTGATCACCGACACCCCACCTTCCAGGCCCATGGCAAGCGCCAGCAGGGCGATCGGCGCGGCCTCGAGGCGAGCCAGCAGCGCCAGACCCAGCAGCAGTTCGAGGTAGGGGAACACGCTGGCGTAACCCCCCAGCCACCGGGTCAGCACGTTGTACTTGCGGAAGGAACGGCTGAACGCCGGTGGATCCATCAGTTTCAGGCAGGCCAGCAGCGCCAGCGCCATCCCCATGAAGCCCCCCGCGCCGTTGCCGAGCGCCAGCGCGATCAGCGCCGCGATGGCAAACACGGTGATGACTGGCCTGTAGCTGCGACCCCCCGGCTGGCGTGGTTTGACCCCGAGCCGCCGGGCCAGCTCTGAGTAGCCGCCGATGCGTTCGCCCTCGGCGAACACCTGCGGGGTGGTGCTCACCCCATGGGCCGCCTTGAAGCGCTCCACCTCCTCCTGGCTGAGCAGCAGATGGTCGTCGTAGGGAATGCCCAGCTCCTGCAGCAGGCCTACCGCCAGCTCGCCATAGGGGCAGACGTGGCCGGAGATGGCGATGCGGTGCAGCCGCACAGGTGGTGGCAGGCGGGCGGGTGTCATGGCTGATCAGGCAGTGAGCCTCACCGTATGGTCTCCTCTCAGCTGGAGAGTCAAGAGGTCGTCTGGAGAGTTTGCCGCGTGGTGAGCCGGCGCACGCCGCCTCTGCCAGGGGGCGCCGACACCTTGCGCAACAGACACGACCGGGGCAATGCGTCGGGCCCCTCGATCCACAGCCCCTTGACCCGCCTGGCGCGGTGATCCGTAGCGCAAGCCGGCGGGATTCAGCGCATGGCCTGCTGCAGGGCGAACAGGCCGAAGGCCAGGAACAGACCGCCACTGAGCCGGTAGAGCATCTGCTCGCTGATCTTCTGGCCGATCCACTTGCCGGCACCCACCGCCAGCCCGGTGACCAGGGCATGGCCGCCCAGGGTGCCCGCCAGCAGCGCGCCGAAGGGGAAAGAGGGCGCCGTGGCAAGAAAGATGGTGGCGAACTGGGTGCGATCTCCCAGCTCGGCGATGAACACCAGCGCGAAGGATTCCCAGATCACTGCCAGCGGCGTGGTGATCCGGTAGCGGCGCTCGGCCGCCTCAACGGCCTCTTCCGCATCTCCGGCCTCAGCCGCGGCAGCCCCCGGTGCCATGGCCTGGGCGTCGATCAGCAGCTTGATGCCGAAGCCGAGAAACAACGCAGCTGCCAGCCACGGCACCACGCTGGCTGGCAGCAGTTCCCGCAGGCCATAGCCCATGCCCAGCGAGATGAGCGTGACGGCCGTGAGGGCCGCAAAGGAACCGATGAACACCCAGCGGGCCCGATGGCGGGCCGCCAGGATCAGGGCCATGAAGAAGGTCTTGTCGCCCAGCTCGGCCAGGGTGATGGCCGTGAAGCTGGAGCCGAAGGCAGCGGCCCCATGGCCGGTGAGGAAGGGAAACGCCATGCGCTCAACGACACCCTGAACGGATCAGAACCAAGGCGTCGGGGGCGGTCACTGTCAAGTCAGGTCCATGCATGGCTACTATGCATGAACATTCCCGCATGAACCATCCCCGCTACTGCCACAGATCCGATGGTGTGGCGACCCCTAGCTTTACCGACGGGCAGGCTTGACCGACCCAAGTCCCAGAATACAATAAGAACACAGTAAAACACAGCACCGTCCCTGATCATTCTTTTGTGATCTCATCACTTGGCTGTGGTTTTGGCCGACAAGCTGCCGAGAGGCGGCAATGACGAGGAATCCATGGCCAAGTCACGCAACCCGTGAGAAGTTTCTCGCTGAGATGAACAAGCCGGGGCTCTGAGATGCACTGGTCGACTTAGCGAGTCTTTCAACTCCTAAATCAGCTCCAATGCAGGACGACTGTCCAATGCGCTGGGTACCGTGCTGCTGATCCACCTGTTGCAGGAGCGGAAATCACTGAGCGATCCTGTGATGGAGGAGCCGCTGCCTTGATTGAACTGCTCACCTGGTAGCAGACCCAGCGAGCCGCGCTGCGGGCAGCACTGCCACAGCGACGTCAGGTTGGTGCCCCCCACCAGCGCTAGAGATCCCCTCCTGTCGACATCGGCTGACATCACACCCATGTCTACGAGAAGGCCCGGCACTAACACCCGCTGCAATGGCGCCGATCCAGCCTCTGCTGGCGCGAGCCAGAAGTGGTGTGGATCAAGAAGCCGCCAGAAGAGCCGATCCGGATTCTGGCAGCACCCTTGCCCTGGGAAGCTTGGAGAGCAGCCCGGGAGTGACAGTTGTCACGACGTTATCGTCAAGGCTGGCGGCACATTATTCAATTTCTAACCACGCCCCACTAAGAAAGTCAATACTGGTAGTGAACGTGGATTGAGGAGGAGTTGTTCGTGGTGAAAGTGACCGCAATGTGTCTGTCGTGGCGGAGCTGTGACCAAGACCAACCGAAAGCCAGAACCGTGTCAGCCGTTGTGGATCCTTCTGCAGCTGTCGTTGCCTGAAAGTGACTGCGACAGAAGGTGTCAGGGTTGAAGATCAAGCGTTGAGGCAGATGTCCACACGCATCGATCGGATGGCTCATCGATGCCACTTCTATGGTGCATTTCGCCAAGGCCTGTAGGATGCTCAGGATGTCCGAGTTCGCATTGAACACCGTAATGGCGCACATCAAGGGTGATCACATGGAAGATTTTGTTATGACAAGTTCTGACCATTCACGTATTGAGGCACACCCATATATGGCCCCACAGTCGAGCTCTTTCAATGCCGCTGCTGCCAATCAACCTTCTGTATTACCCGCAGTTTCTTCTGGTAAGTCACCAAGAAAGCTGAGGTTCCATCTTTTGATGCTGACAGCGTTTCTTCTGATGGATACGATGCTCTCAAGTTGTGCCATGGCACGGCCATTCAAGCGTCGCGTTGAGGGACAAAGGCAATCAGCAGCATCCAAACCAGTCAATGTGTCGACGAGTGGAACTGCTTACTCTCCATTGATCTCGGGCGCTCCAATTGGCAGTAACAAGCTTGATATCTATCCATGCAAGCAAACTTCCGGACGTCCATGCCCGACACTAGTCTATGTTCACGGAGGTTCTCTGATGAGAGGAGATAAGAGGAGCGTCGGCTCTATGCCGGAACTCTTTAATCGTAATGGCTTTTGCCTTGTCTCACTCAATTATCCAGTCTACGGGCGTCCCATCCCAGGTCTGATCGAGCAGCAAATGTCTGCACTGTCTTCTGCCACTGCATGGCTCAAGGGCAATCTTGGAAGGGTCAACCCATCATGCTCGATGAATGATGCTGCCATCATGGGACATTCAGCAGGTGCATACCTGGCATCGCTTCTTGCCACTAGTCCACAGTATGGAACGTCAGCAGATGCTTATCAGAAGTTTATTCTGAATGACTCGAACTGGTACACGGGTAAAGTTGGAAGATACAAGGACAGTCTGGCGATTATCTTTGGTAAGAATGCCGTAAGCGGGTCAGGTAAGAACTCTACTATCGCCAAATGGGTTCCCGCTCAGCTGGTTAAATCATCATGCCCGAAAGAGTCATCACCCACCGATGTGATGATCATGTATTCAACGCAACGTCCCAAGAGTCAGCAAGCTGAAATCAGGTCATTCGCCAATACGCTGAATGGATGTTCCGCTTTCAATGCATCCCTTTCGGCTCATGGGTATGATCATAAGGCAATGCATACCAGCATCGGAAAGCCTGGCAGTACGACGGGAGCGGCCATCCTTGCATTTCTCAAGCGATGAGATAACGCCGATAACTGATAGGTAAAGGCCAGCCGCTGGAAAGGGCCTTTCTTATCAGTCTACGTGGAATCAACATCATTCTCGGTGTTGTCTCCCTACTCGACTTGATGAGTCCTTCACGGGCTTGAGATTACAATGACTAAAGGTTAATCGAACGGTCTGGTGGAGTCACTGGTTATCTGCACCAGCCTTCATCTTCTCCTAGGTACCTCCTACGCCGCAGTATCTGTGGCAAGGTCACAGATCATCTGGTCCATGGGCTCAACCAACCCAGGCTGAACTCACCCAGACATCATAGAGATGGCCTGGGCTGAGGCGATGGCTTTGACCACTTGTCAGATCAAGTTGGCCAGCGAAGGCATCAGCATGCTCCTGTGATTGTTGAGGTTTACCGGCATGGGCCCTGTCATTTTGCTTGGCCTAGCACGGTTGAATCGATGCCAGTCAACAGCATGATTTCAATGATTGGTAACCAAGATGACTTTCACATTTTGGTGTTTCTGCTAGGAATAGGTGATGGCTTGCTGTATCGCGATGAATTGACTACCGAGAGCGTTGACCAAGTCACTCCTCGTGTAAACGCATCGCTGGGCCTGGCTATCCCCTCCTGCCACGAATGGAGACGGAGAAGTCATGGTTGCGTCAGGGTTCCTGCTCTCATTCGGACCATTCAGTACGTCTTGCGGTAAGACCTACGCTATCTGCCCCCCGCCATGTTGTCTCCGTGTTTTGGCGGTGTTCCCACAGTCCCCTCTGGACATACTCATGCTAGCCTGATATGAGTCACAAGGTTTCTATGCAGGGCTACGCAATTGTAGGCATGGCTTGCAGATATCCGGGAATCAAAGATACTTCATCATACTGGGATGCACTCGTCAGGGGTGAATCACTTCTGACAGAAATGAGCGATTCTTGGTCTAGGGCTTACTATAATCAATTCCAAGATAGATCAAATCCGCGCGAATCATACTCTACGATCTATACAAAGAAGTATGGATCTATCGCTAATAACAGCTGGATTGATTCCATTCGGTTTGCGTTCCCTCCTAACCTAGTTGAAGGAGACCCATCTCAGTATCTCTGCCTGCAAGTGGCCGCCGAGGCCATGGCTGATGGGTTGCGCGGACGTGCGCCGGATTGGATTCCTCATGAGCGTACAGGTGTGGTGGTTGGGATGGGTGACCATCCCCATCGAGGAATCGTAGGGGCGTTGATGAACGGCATGATCATGGAGCATTTTATTGATGTTCTTGCTGATTCTGTCGGTGCTGTTCTGAAAGGTGAGCGCAGAAAGCAGCTACGCTCACTCCTTTCATTGACCTATGAGTTGGTTGCTGATCCGGCTATAACACCAAACCTGATATCCAACGTAGTCTCTGGAACAATCGCCAACAGGCTTGGCCTCCTTGGCCCTAATTACCTTGTGGATGGCGCATGTACGTCTGGCATGATTGCAATTGATCATGCAATCAAGCAATTGGACGCTGGCGATGCCGACTTGATGTTGGTAGGTGGTGTCCAGGCAACAATGAACTTTCCTATCTACCAGTTATTTTGCACGATTAATGCTTTGTCTGAAGAGGGTATTTTCCCGATGTCAAAATCCGCATCCGGAACGCTTCTTTCCGAAGGTGTGGGCTTTGTCGCAGTAAAACGCCTTGAGGATGCGGTGCAGTCTGGAGATACGATTTATTCGATCATTCGGTCAGTTGCACTGGCCAGTGATGGGAAGGGCGAAGGGCTGTTGGCTCCAAACCGCCAAGGACAAGTCGTCGCGATGAAACGGGCCTACGAAAAATGTAGCCTTGAGCCGTCGGATGTTTCCTTGGTGGAGGTTCATGCAACAGGAATCCCCCATGGCGACAACACAGAACTCTCCTCAATGCTTGAGGTCTTTGGTGATTGTCATCGTGGTCTTTCAACCATTGCCATTGGATCAATCAAGTCATTGATCGGCCATACGATACCCGCATCGGGGGTAGCTAGCATTATCAAAATCTCTCTTGCTTTGCAGAACAGGCTAATTCCTCCTTCGATTTGCCCGGATCCGTTAGAGGCTGTTGCTGACCATTCAACTCCATTCTATATCAATCGCACATTGCGGCGTTGGGTGCATTCACCCTCCAAGCCACGTGTGGCTGCCATCAATTCGTTTGGCTTTGGTGGGATTAACGGCCACTTACTTCTTCAGGAGTTTACCGCCCCTGATCAACGAAACTCGTCCCCAGTGGTTCTGTTCCCATACCAAGTCTCACACACTCCCGATGCCGCTGAGAATTCAGGGGCCCCCCTTGCAACCGATCTGTCTGGAAGAACGTACCGTGGGTTGCTTCAGTACAAGCAGCATGGTTATACCACGATTGGTCGAGCAGCCTTTCTGGAGGCAAGCTCCCGTCCCGAGTTGCAGTCATTGATCGCTGACATTGATGTTGATGAGATCCAGCAGGCGGTTCTCATCCGCAGATCACCTGCCAAGGAGCAGACCGCAGAGGCTTCGCTCAGGCTCGTTGTCTTTGCGCCGTCACTCATGAAACTCAGTGAAGGGTTGCAGGATGCATCTGCATGGCTAGGTGGCAACCCATCTTCTCAGGGACATCGTGGACGTAACTTTATCTTTTCGGAGTCGACAAGCTCAAAGGGTAAGGTTGCATTTCTGGTTCCTGGAGAAGGTGTTCAGTCTCCAGAAATGCTTAGTGATCTCACAAAGAGTATTGATCTCTTTTCCTATTGGTACAGCTTCATGGACGGAGCCTTGGATCGGGATATTTCACTTGGCTTGGTTACCAGTATGCCGAACGCAGATCTTGATTGTGCTAAATCGGCCAATGCAAAGCGAATGGAACTTCTTTTTGCCCAAGATTCGGCCACGCAAATCATAGCTGCTTGCCTGATGTCTTTCTACGAGATTGCCTCTCGGATTGGACTTAAGCCTGACCAGCTTATTGGGCATAGCCAAGGAGAATCGAATGCAGTGATGCTTTCAGGCAGTCTTACCACAATGAAGAACGAAGACGACCTTCGGACGAGAGTAAGGCAGATTCATGATTTCTTTTCTCAGGCAGATTCAATCGATGAGTTCCCCGAAGGATCTACGTTTGCCATTTCCGGTCTTGAATCTAACCAGCTAAAGGAGATCCTTGAACGTCGTAGTGAATGGTCACTCATTTCAGATAATTGTCGCTCGCAGCGTATTGTCTTTTCTGAAGCTGCCTTCAGCAAGGAGCTTGAGGAGAATGTGCTCGCCGCAGGTGGATCTCTGTTGCCAACTCCTCTAACACGGCCTTATCATACTCGCTATTTTCAGCAAGGAGCTGAAACTCACAGAAGGCTCTACAGCCAATTCCCTCATTCTATAAGGATTGAGCCTCATCATGCAACTGTGTACAGCTGCCTGACCACTCAGCCTTATCCCAATGACTACGAAGAGGGCACACGCATCTTCATTGACCAGTGGGTTAATCCTGTTAGATACGAGGAAACAATTCGGAATATGTATGCGGATGGAGCCAGGTACTTTGTTGAGTTGGGTCCTAATACAACGTTGACTAGCTACACTAAAGAAGCTCTTTCTGAATACTCTGATATCGTCGCCGTCTCGCTCGGCACCTCTCGTAAAGACAGCACCACTGCCTTCCTGCAATCGATAGCAACCTTATGGACGTCTGGTCTAGACCTAGACCTTGATGCTCTCGATGGCCTCTTTATTGAGCGCTATAGGACTGGCTTGACGATGGTGACGAGGCCTGCCGCTGCTGTTTCAGTTCTCTCCGAGATCCCTCAGTACAACTCCACAGGTCTCAAGGAGTTTCTTGCTTCCCTGTCTACGGATTCCCCGACTGCTGCCAACACAGATCGGCAGGCGTCAACAGCCCAACTGATACCTATCGAGGAGGAGAAGTCCATTCCTTCTCCTGTTGAATCAAATTCACCTGGCATCCGGGCTTCTGCCCTTCATTCCCACTCTTCCGAATTGGTTGGCTCACAGGAGGATCCAGCTTTGCAGCAGCAGCTGCTGCTGGAGCACAGCCGAACCATCATGGCGATTCTGGCTAGCGCTGATGCCACCTCAAAGCAAATCTTCAGTCAGGTTGATTGATCAGTGCAACTAATGCTTGTCCGGGCAGTTGACCCATTCTTGAGCAAACAACTCTCACACAAGTATCTATCTTCTTGCGAGCAGAGATATCTGTCGGCATGTAATCACCCTTCAAGAGTTTCTGATTATGTTACTAGCCGGCTTGCCGCTAAGTTATTGCTATGGAGATGGCTTCAGTTGTCCCCTGTTGCCGCTAAAGAGCTTGCCCTCTATGGTCTCCCAGCTCGTCCACCAAAACTCTATCTGCATCAGGCGATTCTCAACGAGTTACATGTTTCTGTTTCCCATTCCAAAGGCCTGGTTCTCGTTGGCATTACTGATAGTCAGCCATTTGGTGTCGATATTGAACACATCTCTGGGCATGATTGGACAGCCATCTTCGCCTTTATGCGCTGGCCGCTCCCCATCCCGCCACATCATTGGCAGATGGATCAGTATTGTTGTTGTGTCTGGGCAATATACGAAGCCGGATTCAAGCTTTTTGGTGGAGCAGTTGTACAGGCGGATTTCCGCTTGCTTTCCATCGACATTCCTGCAGACTGCACCGTGATTAGCGGTCTTCCATATTCTTTTACTGCCTCCTTCTCAACGCTGAGCTTCGCCGGAGAGGGACTTGTCTCCAGCGATTGGGTGATCGCTGTGGCTATGGAGCCTTTGCGTTCCACTGATGATTCTTTGCTTGATGGAATCACGGATGCTGATGTTAGCTGCGCGACAGTTCACCCACATGAACTATCCATTTCCCCTAAACCCAAAAGATCCATGCCATCCGAATCTCTCATGCATTGAATCGCATCCCATCGAGTGAGTGCATCATTGAAACCCAACTTTTAGCATCAATGACAAGATTGGCAGATTTGGTGGTTCACAGGATGGAACACGTTTCTGCCGCGGACGTGGTAGCTGCAATCAGTGCCTGGTCGCTATGCCACTGATGGGGTGGTACGAACTTGAGCGTGTTGTGGTGCCGCCCATCTTCGCGAGAAGCCTGCGGCAAGGCGTTGCTGTGGTCAGCGTGCAGAACCAGCGGCTCCAGACGTCGATCACCAGGTAGAGAAACAGCCACACCCCGCACCGTGGTGGGCAGACAGGTGATGTCTCACGACCACACAGCAATGGATCGATACGCTCGCAGGCGCGGCACCGGGCCGTGGCTCCTATGGCTGTTGTGTACGGCTCAGCGATGGGCCCGACCATGCGCGTGCAGCGCCCAAGTAACAGCTGGACTCGGAGCCGAAGACGAAGTCTTCTCCGGAGGAGTTGAACAGGTCCTGATCCGCGCCAGTGCGGGCATGATTTGTCCTGGTGGCAGCGAGTCGTATTCGTGCTGATTGGAAGTGAGCAGGTTCTGCCGGTGTTCCTCCTTGCTCAGGCGGTGAGCGCTATCGCGGGGGCTGCTTTTGTGGTGGTCCTGACCGTCCCCACCACCCAGGACGGCACGCCGCCAGCGCTTGAGAGTGCGCAGGGAAATGCCGACCTGCCGGCCGTAGGCGCCGGGCTCGATGTCGTTGAGACCAGCGGTTTCGAGCACAACGTGAATGCCGACAGCGCCCTAGCCTTCTGCCTACTTCTCGGAGGCGGGCACCATCTCCTCCTGACATCAGCACCCTGCTGCGCGGAAGACGGCAGCTAGACGCCCTCGCTGTAATGACACATTGGTCTTGTCCCTCCCCCCCGGGAGTGAGATTGTGGGGGGCGCCATCATTCCTGAAAGTGGGGCCTTCAGGAATAGATGCGGGAGTATCCTAACGCGACTAGCGCTTTGATCTTCAAGGTAAATGAGCCGTAGATGATCAGAAGTCTATGAAATAGACTTCTGATCTGTCAAGACGAGAAGAAAAGATGAGAGTTTGCGAATCATCCAAGTGATGAGTTAACGTTGGGACAAGGTCACTATTGTGATGGACAATGCTGCCGCTAAGGGTGAATGTAGATCCAGAGTCGTCGGAGAAGTATAGTGATGAAGTCGTATAATTGATTGAGTAGACATTGAAAGAAGGCGCAGCCTCCTTTGGTGGCGTGGTTGAGACGCTGGAGGGTGATGCCAGCACCAGGCCCAATGAAGGGTAAATCAGATTTGACGATTCAGGAGATATTGATAGTCTGTTGTCGATTGAGAAGATAGGACGTCCAAGTACAAGAGAGGGAGTGGATGAGCCATTGCATATGAATAGCCGGGACTCGACGCCACAACTGAGTGTTCTGATCGAAGAGTCGTTTGCAACAACTGCAACAACGTCACTTACAATCTCGACAGCATCCACAACTGTGAGATTGGGATACATGGCCCTAACTGTTTTAATGGCAGTCAATAGTGCCGGTTTGGACGTGAGTTCAAATGCTCCCTGCTGAAGGACGGCTTTAACGAGGAGAACATCACGTAGGCTATGGTAGGGTACAAATAGGCTTGGATAGGTTGACTCGTTTAGGACGTTGTCATGCAGCAACGGAGAGTCATGAAGCGTCGAATCGGTAGATCCTGGTTTATGCGATTGGCAGATCTCAAATAGTCTGGCACATTCGTCATGATCAAGATGCAGATCCGTCTTGGTTACGGTGATCCCAGAATTAGGTTGGTAACTGATAACATACAGGATTGGAGCGGCAGATTCAGTACCATCAGCAAGAAAAAAGAGCTGACCATTTGAGGATGAACCTAAGTATAGGAAGTTATAGGGGAGAACAAAGTAGGAATCTGAATGTGAAGGTGTACAGTAGACAAGCTTGCGAGAAGAGTCTGAGGAAAGGATAATCCAAAGTCCCACCCCATTGGGGGAATGATGGCCAGCCAGAATTTGGCACGTCTCATGACTTCCAATAGGAAGCGAAACGGAAAGAAGTCTTAACTGTTTAAGCGTATCCAAGCTGTGCCTCCATGTCCATAACCAGTTCAAGCATGGAGAAGTCCCATGACTTTAAGCGAGCAATAGCATCTTGATCCTCAAGCTTGTTCAAATAGTAGCTAGTAAAGGCAGGCTTACCATTTGACGCGAGAAACTCTCGAACAACCTCACGAGAATATTTCTTGCGTTTCATTTGCCTAAATTCCGGATTAGTAATGAACTTAGGATCATTGCCACAAGGTGCCATGCGTGGACCATAAAAGGCATAGGGTGATTCTTCAGGCTTGAGCATCGCATCAATACATGAGCTATCGCTTGAAACACCAAGCCAGCGACAGATCTGAGGAAGAACTACTCTTGGATCAGACAGAATTGCTTCACCACTAACTGTAAGGAAGTTTGACGGTGGAACAATGGAGCGAAACTTCAGGATGTTTCGATGCATTGCATACCACATTAATGCATAGTTCTCCTTGACCATTGGATGTCCTGCGGCAGGACTATGAACTGTGCGTCGAAATTCGAAGAACTCCTTCAAGGACTTTGAAGCTCCAACAACACTTCGTGTTAAGTGAATGAATCTGGCATTTGGATAAAACTTGAATAACCTGACCATGCGATCAATTGTCTTGGTATTCGGCGGAGACTTTTCGATGCAAGCCTTAGGATAAAATGGTTGGCAGAGATACTCAAAAAGTTCCTTGCTAGTCATTGACTGATTGTTAACAAGCCACATCCAAGCGCGGCTGCAGGCAGCACTATCTTGCTTGCCTTCATGAACTTGAGCGATGGCTCTCAAAAGTCCACTTGGTGCAAATCTTGCATACTTAATATTTGACTTATTGGATAGTAGATGACCGATGTCATCTCTATAAAGCAGGTGTAGCTCGGGGAAGCAATAGAGTTCTGGATGCTGTCCGAGAATAGATGAAACGACCGAAGAGAAAGACCGAGGAGGACTCAGCAAAAAAATAGGTTCAACCATGACCATTTACACTGCTAAAGAGATTACGCCGAATCACATTGTAGCGATGCTGCATCCTATCTTTTAAATTCTGGAGATCCTCTACTAGGTCATCAGAAAGGACCAATTCTGTTGATTCACAGTCCTGTGAAGATTCACTGGGTTCAAATAGAAAGCTGAACAATGCCTTGTGAGCATTTTCAGATTCCATTTCGGTAAACGGTTCTGTTACGAGTTCAGAGCTTGCTGGCTGTGGCGCGACGTCGTGCTCACCGTCATCGCCTTCCGATACATCAATAATAGGTTCTGCCGTGTCCTTGTGCGTGAGTGAAACAATCTGAGTAAATGTATTGTATTCGAGACTGTTTTCACGGCCTGCAACTGTGCTATCAAGATTGACAAGCTCCATGAGGGTCTCCAGTTGGGAAGTGACCTCGTCGCCATCCAAGCCAGGCAAAAGGGTTAGTTCTTGATTAACGTTAGAATCGCGTTGGATAGACGACATAGAGGAGGCTGAACTGGTTGGAATCAGATCAATCATAACGAAGAAGCCGGTAAGGAGTCAACACGAGAGAGCTCAAGCCTGGAACTTACTGAACGAAGATACGCCTGATAATGCCTAATAACGCCTGTGAGGTAGAGGCTGTTGAGGTCATCTCTCATTTCCGTATCTAATGTAAGACAATCATGGGACTTTAACGGGGGGAGTGACCTTGTGTCAATTACAACCTGACTAAGCAGGATGTCCTCTAGTGAGGTCGAAGAAGTAAGCACATCAATTCTCTTCAAACCCAACATCGTCGCATGATGCAAGCACATCCTTGCATGCCTGTCTTCAGCATGGAGAAACATTCGGAGTCGACTGCTAGGAGTGGTAACCTTCATCCCCGTCCATTCTGATGGAAACTGCTGATAGGAATCAGCGGGCCCTGCGATAAGCAGAACACCGCAGAGTTCGAAGTCAATGGCCATCACTGCTGCATGACCGGCTCCCTGGCTATGGCCTACGACCAGTGTTTGAAGAAGGATGTCTCGATCGGATAGATGGAAGCCGTGATGCTGCCTTACTTGAGTAAGAAACGTTCCCATGATCGACTCTTCATAGGCGATGCCAAGCTTTGAGTTCGGCTGGGAAGCGCTGCCATAGATGAACTCACGCCGTACCTGAAGAAGCGAGTCAGAATCAAAAAACTCGGAATTCAGCTTTGCTACAGTGGAAGATAATGGATAGTCAACAAAGTAGTAGTCGCCACTATCAGCTAAGCACGTACTCAACCAGAGGTAGTCTGAGCTGCGGCGAAAGCTACCTGGCAGGAAAAGGATGAACATTAAGCTGATGTTGAATGGCTTAGGACTTTTGAGTGCCTTCTGAATCCTAGTATGGAATACTGGCAGGTTATGATCAAGATCTTGAACATCAGACAAGCGTTCTGGCTTCAAGGGATACACATCCAATCATTCTAAACTTGCTTAACCTTCCCAAGAGCACATTGCTGTAGTTCAAGAAATTGTACAGTGCCAAGCATTCATTGATTGAGTTCCAACTCTGGGCTGATTGTTGTCAGAAACCATGCACCCATTCCCCAGGCGATTTGGCAACCACTCAGGAAAGCTTGTGTACCGAACATCTGTGTTTGAAGGAGAAGAGGACCGCGCGAAAGAAGATCATCAACTCATAGCCGTTCAGGACATTACTGACCCCCATCAGTTCCCCATGTGCTGTCGGATACTCTTTTCGATAGCATTTGGCCTAAACTGGCGGAGCTTGTAAGTCATACCAAAGAGTCCAGGATGTTTAAGGTGGAACTCTTGATATTTTGCATCGTTTAACGATCTTGCAATGGTTTGGATCTTTGCTGAATGAACGTCCCTGTTGGTGGCGCCTTGCTTAATCAGATGCACCTGTTAATGCATAACGTTGTGACCACGGCATAGAAGCTTCGAAGAGATCCATCAGCATCAAGAGTAGGTCGCCTGCGTTTGGCTTGTATCTAGTCACGTCAATACTATAACCAAGCGGCAACCTAATGCTGAGAACTTCTGATGTTAGGTTATGCTATACAGTGCTGGGATCTCGCGGAAAACCTATAATTCCCTTGTACGCTCAAAATCATATCATGCATTGATTGTCGTCGTACAGATGCATCGGAAACTCCGTCGTGCGCATGTGTGCGTTACATTGGGATGGGCCTGATTCTATGGCCAAGGCGCTATCACAGGTGGATAGATATGGCATTCCGTTCGCAACAATGCAGGCGACTCGTCAGCCTATACATGCACATCCATGATGCTAACCATTTCAGCTAGGTGTATGGAAACTGCGAATCACGTCACTGCTGTAGCTTCATAGGTGAGGGCGCGCTCATACGCAGTTGACCTCAGCATGAAAATCATGCTACTGTGCGATTGCTCATGGTTTTTATTATGGCTCTTGTGCTTCCAGGTCACTTGAAGTCCACCTTCAAGCAAGTTCGTTCTTTGATCCTCAAAGAAAAGAACTTCCCTGAAGCCAGGCGGATCTTGGCCGGCGTACCTGATGGTGAGCTCTATTCGCCTTACCACGTTGCCATGGCCGCAATTGCACGGTCAGAAAGTGATACAGCCGTAGCAATGGCTCACCTTGAGAAGGCTCTTTCACTTGCACCTGATGATATTCGGTTGATTTCTCGGATTGGTAAGCTTAGGCTTCAAGAAGGCAATACAACTCTTGCTCAAGAATATGCGAACAGAGCTCTTCAGCAGAAGTCTTCCAAAAAGTCGGACGTTACTGCACTAGCATCTTTTCTCCAGCAGCTTGGCGATTATACTAATGCTGCCAGTATCTTGCGTCACGCAGTTCTTGAGAATCCAAACGATACCAAGCTTCGTAGAATGCTTGCCTTGGCTCAGCTCCAACTAGGACAACTCGATGACTGTGAGCGTAATCTTAACAACTGCTTGAGGCTTGATCCAAAGAACCATTATTCACAGATTTTGTTGGGAGAAATCCTTATTGCTCAAGGAAATAAAGTCCGTGGTCTCGCGGTTCTTCGTACAGCTGATAATGATGAATGCCCATCGAAGCTGAAGGAGCGTCTCTCTATTGATGCAGCAGAATGCTACATTGATCTTGCCGAGTATAGTGCGGCTAAGGATGAGCTTACAAGGGTACAGAACAGCAACAGTCCCCGATTCAATTACTGTTGGGGCAAAGTTCAGTACCAAGAGGGTGATTATGAATTCGCTCTTACTAGTTTGATGGCAGCATCAAAGTCAGTTGCTCATGAGGATGCTCCTTCAGTACCACCTATTGATCCATCAAGTCTGACAGTAGAAGATCAGAAGACTCGTTGTCAGAAACTGATTCAAGATCTGTCAAGCAAACTTGAAAAGCTTAGGGTTTCAGGTATCCAAGCAGATGATACCAGCTTCAATCAATCTACTGTGCTCGATTCAGTTGATGAGGATTTCTAGATCCTTCATTCATACCTCCCCATCTTCCCACTCCAATGATCGTTGTTGATAATAACTGTTATCGTGTTAATCCTTCGATACGAACTTCTCCATTGGTTGAAGGACAGTATCGATTGTATTTCGGGGACCGAACAACCTCGCTAAAGTTATCAGCCTCTGAGTGGGAAGCTATTTCTGATTTTAATTCAAGAGATGGCTTGTTTGACGATCTATATGAGAAGTGTTCAGAGTTCTTTGGAGCAACTCGTGCTGGAATTACTAGAGATGACTATCTCAACTGGTTGTGCACTCACGGAATCTTGCTTTCCGTTGAAGCTCCAACCCTTTCAGCACAAGTCTCCACGAATGTTCTGCACGCCAGCGAACTTAATGGTCATTCAAATCAGCTGAATGGGTCAGCGAATGATCTCCATCAGCCACCATCCCAACTCCAGGATCGAAAGATCTTGCTTGTTAACTTTGGCTGGATTACGTCTCGAGGGCTGTTAAGGCCCCCTCGGGTTCTGATCCGGCTTCAAGCTTGGCTTTTCCCCCTGGTTGCTCTTCTCTTTATCGGCACAATCCATAGTTTTTATTTTGGGGTCAAGCCTTTAGGTGTATTGATCGCCGAAAGATCAGACCCGTTAACTGGGCTATCACGGCTATTTATCATGTTAATTGTAATTAACCTGATAAGTGTTATGGTGTCGATCCTGTCGACATACTCCATGAATATAGATGATCAGAAGCTGTATCTTAGGCTTAAGTGGGGATTCTTGCCAAGGCTCGCGAAGGAGCAAAGCGCCAAAGCTATTAAGCAGTCAGCAAGCAAACTTGAAGAACTCATTTTACTCGCCCAGCCACTTCTGATTAGATCATATCTTGTTATTCTCTCTATACTCTTCCTTTATGTTTATACGCCAATACCTGATTCCTCTCCGTTTTCTCGTCTAAATATACTGGTTGCAATCATACAAGGTTCTCTTGCTAGCATGATAATCCTTTTGATTCCTGTACGCAATACTCCAGGCAGAAGGCTCTTGGAATTCTTTGGACTCATGCCAAAGAATTATCTGAAGATATCGGCTAAAAGAACGCTAACTATCTTTTCTCATCTTTTTCATGGGCGGTTTAAGAGTATTTCTATCTCTCGTTCAGATGTCAACAGTATTCTGTTCCTCTGCACGCTTTTACTGGCTTTTATTATCAAGCTTTGCATTCTATACTTTATATTAATTCCAAACATTGCTGCCGAAATACCAACGTTTGCAGGCCACTGGACTTCCCTGATAGTCAGGGTAGCTCTAACGCTTCTTCTTATTCGATTTCTTTACCTTACGGTTATTACCAAGTTAATCAACAAGAGGGTGGAGGGAAGGCCGGACAGATCAATCAATCGAACAACCAATGGTCCAGCATTGCTGCCAAGTTCCAGTCAGCAGCAATCTACAGAGTCTATTGTTGTTTCCAGCTCAATTCTTTCATCCGTTTCAGTTCATAATAGAATTACCAATACTTTTAAAAGTAGGTATTTCCTTCCGTTCATTTTGGTTGTTATATTTCTGTTTCCCTTCAGTGCATCTGTGACCGGATCAGCAAACGTAACTGAAGGTGAGGCACTTGACATTCGTGCAACTGAGGCTGCGACAGTAAGGTCTATCTTCCAGGTTGGTCCATCTTCTGCCATTTTGGACAAGGGCTCTAAGATTCTAGAACTCTTTTCTCCAACCCTCAGCACACAGCGCAGCCAACAACTTCAGCTGATCTCAAAGTTAGAATCCGATATACGTACTAGGAAGTCTCTTATACGTTCCATTAAAACAGGAAGCATCAAACTTGAAGGTGATAATCGTAACGAAGAGCTCTTAAGTGCAAGAGCTATGGTCCAAAAGTCTCAATCTCGGGTTCGTGCTCTTGAGAATCAGATCAGAATACAGGATGATCAAATCGAAAAGCTTAGATCATTGACGAAGTCTGGCGCGATAAGTGAATTTCAGCTCCAAAATCTTTTATCCACGCAAGCTGCTCTAACAGGCGAACTTGAGGGTGCAAGGAGCGAGCTAAAATCAGCGAATGCAGATGTTATTGTTGCTAGACGTAAGCAGAAGATTGATCAAGATATAAACTCTGAGGAACAACTCTCCAACGCAATGGATGAATTGAGTGCTGCCGAGAGCAGCCTGAAAGTCGGTAAAATTGCCTTAGAAGCTATTGACTCACGATTAGCAAAGCTAGTGGTCACAATGCCGTTTGATGGGGTGATTAGTTCTAACACCAGGGCGCTGCTTGGTAGAACTGTCACTCCTGGTGAAACCATCGTGACAGTAAAGGCGCAGCCATTGACTCAGACTATAGTATTAATTCCTGAGTACGACCGTGCACGAGTACGCACTACACTTCCATGCATACTAAGATTATACTCGGTTTCCAATGAAGAGTTCAAGGGGAGTGTGTCGTCGATCAGTCCTACTACAGTTGAAATTGATGGCCTGCAATATGTAGAACTTCAAATTCAGCTTGAGGAAAGTCTTCCTACTAACTTCATTGGTTCGAAAGGGTATGCCAAGATCGACGTAGGATTTACCTGCATTCTATTCAATCTCTTGGCCCCAGTTACCAGATTTGTCAATGTAGACCTTTGGTCCCTTCTTCCTTAGAGTCAATGTCACCCATCATCAACGTGGTGAAAGATGCATCTCATTCCATTGCTGCATCCTCGGACTATCAGCGATTAACCTTCGTAATCAGTGCCCCTAGAGGTGGTGCTCTAACCTTCTGCAGGAAAACTGAAAGACTGGGGCACATTGGTCTTCCACATACGCATCTCCCATTAAGGGGAATGCCTCAACTGTTAAAGTCCCTTCAGTCTCCACTTGATCTTTATAGTATTGATGATGGTCTGCTTCGGGCCCTGTCATGTGTCGTTTATGGTGGGTTGGAACCTTATCAGCTTGAAGCGGCGTACCACGACATTGGTACTATGTATGCTAGGGACACATTCTCCGACACCTACGGACGGTTTCTAGCTAAAACCACAAGTCGCATCTTCGATCCTTCATTCAGTCTGTCTCTGTACCCTAATGCAGTGTTACAGCTTCAGGATAGTTTCCCGCGCTCACAGTTTATCTACATCTTCAGGGATCCATTCTTCTATGCTTCTTCCATCCTGAGTACCATTCATGGTTTAGACTCACTTCTGGTTTGGTGGTCAATCGCTAGACAGTCAGATCCTGACATTGCTATGGATCCACTTGTGATGTGGTGTTGGATCAATGAGAAGCTACTCGAATGCAAGGCTAAACTTAACAAGGAAACCATTGTCAGTGTCCTGAATCACCCTGAATCCGTTGGCCGTTATTCTTTCGAGCGTTTCTCGCATTTCATGCGATCTGACTACTCATCGCTTGTGCCCACACTTGCAGGACCATCCTCTTCTAGGTTCTATAAAGACCATGCTAAATGGAGGTTGTCAATGAGTCGAACTCTTTCGAGCCTGCTTCCAGTTAACTCTCTTGACTATAGTTCGCCAATTCAGGGCAGGTCGTCGTGGTGGTTGGATATCACCTTGGGGGGCGATCCTTCTGCTAGTATCTCACACTGTTCTAATCCAGGCAGCCTTGTCCCAGAGTATTGGGAGCAATTAGTGGAAAATAGTGAACTCATCGATCGTTGTGATCACTTGTGTCATGCTTTATCTTTTGCTCCTATCTCCTCCCGGCTAGCTACAAACTGATACACGTAACTACTGGCTGCCTCTTTCCTGCTGACAGCATCCTTGCCTTGCCTGCACTGCTTCCATTCAGACAGCCATCGTAAAGGTAGCTGGTTTGGCAGTTATGTTCAACGGCAGCGCGCGATCCACACCATTCCTGATAGAAGTAAGCCACGCGTTGAGTGTGACCACTGGCGTGGAACCCTGTTGTGCGCCTGAAGGGAGACAGCAGCCCGGTGGAGTTTTCTATTGCATCACCGCACCTGTGCTGGCGTGGCATCCTGATCTTGTTTCCGCTGTTGCGATGCCGCTACTTGTACAAGTCCTGAAACCACATCACCTTCTGGTCGGCCTCTTTCGCACTGGCGAATAGGCAACTTTGGCCATCAGTTCAACTGAATTGCCTGTTGCTCTCCTTCGTGGGAGCGATGGTTCAGATGGCGTTAGCGGTCTCTTTGGTGATCAAGATCATCACATGTCCTGATTCTTGAGTGAGGTGCTGAGCAGCGCTGCCGCTTCAGCCAGAGCCTTCTGCTTCCACCTGAGATCCTGCTACGCCCTGCCTTGAGCCGCTGGTTTTCCTACTGGTTCCTAGGCACGGAGCCCAGCGGCGTACGTCTACCCCCAGAAGCTTTGCGGGTGCACCCCAGCGGTTTCCAGCACCACCGTGAGTTTGTCAGTGGTTGTGCAGCCCTCAATCACCTTCTGGGCTGCCATGGCCACCTCTCCTTGCAGGCGCCAGGCCTTCCTCCACGTTGTCGAAGCTGATCACGTGAAGGCCCAGTTCTGCGGGGATCTGGGACACGTTCTGGGGATGCGCTAGCTCATCACCCTCCTGACCTCAGCCTGTTGCTACGTACAGGCATGCGGCGAGACGCGTTCGCTGTAACGACGGAACCTCGGCTCCATCAAGCCCCATGGTGGACAAAGTGGCCGGGATGGAGAGGCGTCAACCTTCCTGGCAGACGGGGGGATGGTGCGGCGTCAACGTTGCTGGACGTTGGTCTATCACCACCTCCAGGCAGGTTGAGATGTGCGGTTGCTGTAACTCATATAGAGGGATTACATAACGTAGCCCATGTGTGAAGACAGGTGGAGTCTTTTCCATCACCATGACACATTGTCAGTGAATCTTATCAACTGCTGATGGTGCAACAGCATCAAGTGCTTTGCTCAATAGAATGGTGAGATCCCTCCCAATCTGGCTGTTGGGATCTGCAATTTCTCGTGATATATCTGTATGGCCAAATGGGTATGACTTTACCGTAGCTTCCATCTTCAGCTTTTGCCTAAGCAGGGAGGCCAGAACCAGTGAACTTTCACGGCTAAAACGCTTCATCGTCGTGGCCAAATACGCCCATCCACCATTGATTCTTGTCAAGTCAACCGGCATACTCGCCATGTTATCCACGGGTGAATAGGTTCTGATCAGACCTTCAAGGTCATTTCTGTCGTTCGTTCGATAGCCAACTAAGCGTTCGATCTCCTGCTTTACATTTGGCCTCGCAGCACTATAGCGCTTTGACAAGTCATAAGCTGCAGAGTCTATAAGAATAAAGGATGAGTGTTGATTGAGAAAGAGCCCCTTGGATAGGCCTAGTGCAATCAAATAGGAGCCAGCTGAATGCCCAAAGTAGACAATAGGTGCATTGTCATTGACCGGACATAGGAGCTGTAGCTCAGTCTTCACCCATTGGTCCAACGACTTCAGAGCAAGCAACTGCTCATCAATGACAGAGTCGGTACATTGTGCAACTAAGGGGTAGTTGCAGGAAAGGAAGTTAAAGCCCAAGCTATTGAAGAATAGATCCTTTCCCGCAATATGACGCTTTGATCCTTTTCTAAGGCCTCCCCCATGCAGAAATATAACCGTACCCTTGGCAGGGCTTGATACAAGTTGATACGCATCAAGCGTTACCCTTGCATCATGAACTGCGCTTAGCATCGGAGCATAGCATATGTCGCTATGTGACCGAACTGACACGTCAGAAAGGCGTTTTATATCTGAACTCGAACCAGGGCTAGCCAAGAGTAGTTCTTTAATGCGGACCAAGCATTTCCAAGGTCTTAATCTCATGCAGTTACTTCGCCTGTAGGGATGTCATTTGGGCCAGATCAAGTTACAGATGATATCCAAGCTACCCTACCCCTGCCTAGGGGGCTTCATGGGCAGAATCCGAGGTGTCTACGTGATCATTCCGATGGCTGAACTGGGCTGCACCCGAATCGTGATCCTAGCTTCAATCCGTCTCAGTCTACACAAATACGAGTATTATGCCGGCGGATGTGTCGATGTCAATGAATGGCCAAGAAGCGCTCACTCTGCTACCGCTCATATGCAGTTCAGACCCCAGACTTCCGAAGTGCGGAGGTGGAGGTGCCACGCAGACTCTCACCGGTCATGCTGCTAAGCCCAGCCGGAAAGTCTGCTACTATTGCCAATCTTCTTATCCCAAAACAAGTGGGTGTCTATTCGTATGAACCCGTTTAAGCGCATGTCCAGTTATCTGCCCGCACGAACCACCTTGTGGTAGCAGCGATTGTTAGTTTCCAACTCTGACCTTCTCATTGAGCCATGCAACTAGCTCCCTCTGCACAGTCACCCCATTTCTATATGGCTGGATTGTCAATCTAAGCCTCTTCTTCTGATAGCTTCTGTTTAATGGAGCCATTTATTGAAGTGCATTCGGCCAGTTTACCGTGTGAGCTGGAAAGTGCAGTAGGATCACAGTTGAAGTCTGACTACTCTGCATGGAGACGCACGAAGGGGCTGAGGACCAATCATTCCACATTGAAATGGTTCGGCAACTCAATCTCTTGCCTAACAAGTTCCATCAAATATCTCATGAAGATCTTGACCACCTAAATGAAATCTCCATTAAAGAAGCCGAGAGGCAGTTATCTCTTACGTCGGCGGCGATGAAGTTGTTTTCAAACTTTGAGAAGCTGCTTCCAAGTGGACCTATTGCAGCGAAGAAACTCGGCGGTTTCGCTAGCACACCGAATTCCCAGTCGAAGTAACATCTAGCGTCATTCATTGGAACCGACTACTTCTACTTCTACTTCAGTATTGTAGGCCACTTGCTGATTGACGTGGCCTCACAATGCCAATGATTCCATTCCAGATATTCACCCCACTGTCAGTAACTCTACAGATCTATAGTGCAATGATCTGACAGCCACCCTTTGGATTATGCTCGTATTGACCAGGATCTGTATCCGATGTTCGTGTTAGAACCTTTGGCCCAAATGGATTTGCAGTGCATACATATGTTTGACCATTCCATTTTACGATGTTTCTGATTCCAAAGTTGTAGATATTGTTGAACCCATTGTGAGTTATGCAGTTCCAGTCCACTCCATCTTCAGAAGACCAAAGCTCTGCCCCTCCGTATGAAGAGAGGAACACCTGCATGGATTCCCAATCAAGAAGTCTACCAAATCTAGTCTTGCGTTCTTCCCTTATCGCCCATAGACCAAATACCGACCAATCCATTGTTCCCAGAAGCAGTCGATCATCTATGCTCACAATCTTCCAGATGTAGGCGTTAAAATAGTTGCCGAAGCCTGGCCCTCTTCCGCTGAGTGGCAACAAGCCATCACGTGGGTTGGCACAAACTAGCTCTAGCTCATCGTTGGGAGCAAGTCGCAATACTTCTGCTGCGGCTGGCCCGACATTGTTGGTTCGATCGTGTCCACCATTCTGAATCCCAGTTCCAATGTATAAGTAGTCGCGATGACTGCATAATGAGATAATCCCCTGATTCAACGCGCCTCTTCCACCGCCATCCTTAACCACTAACTCCCAAGTGAATTCATATTTACCTGAACGCCTGCCCCTCCATAGTTGAAAACCATTGATTCCTCCTGTTCCAGCATAGAGTAATCCCTGATGGATGCAGAGTTCGTATACCACGACAACCTCTGGAAAGGTACCTAGACCCTTGCCGTTGATTGAATGCCATTGTCCAGAAGTTGGGTCATCTGTAGCGAAGATCGTAGTGATCCCAGCCCCGTTCACATTACCGTTGGATGCCCCTGTAATGGTTGTGACCAAGAGCTCTTCATATTGAAGCAGTGATCTAATTGATGTGAGCGTGATCTCGTTTGAAGAAAACTCTGAAATGATGCTTGGCTTTGGTAGTCTTGAAAAGCTTTCTCCGTCGTAGCTCACCATGAGATCAGGACCATCCCCTCTCGACCGGGATGTGGATGCGACATACAGAGCTATATCTCTAGATCCATCTCTATAGGTGCACATGCTACGATAACCGTAGTGGCGTCTGAATGAGATTCCATTTTCAAGTTGATACCAATCAGCTTGATGGACACGTTTCGGGGTCGATGAATTCGGGCTAAAACGCCAAATCTCTGCTGCAGAAACATCGTTCTCAAATGCTTGCTCGTAATTCTTGTATTCAATTGGAACAGGCCACATATCTATGTGGACATTTGGCATCCCAAAACGAAGAAAGACAAGATTGGCACGTCCTGTGCCAATGTACATTGAACCCTTGAATACCGCCGCCGAATACGCATAGGCATTGTATTGATCCCCAAAGCCATTGGCGCATACAGGAACTGGATTGATCCGATTGTGTAAGGCTACTGTCACTGTTGCACCTCATAGCCTGGGATATTACCCATGAGACCTACACTAATCTCTGACAACGAATGTAGAGCTGGAAACGACCTCCAGATATCCGCACGATTATCTACGATTCTGTTTTCCAGGAAAAACTTGAGGTCACCTGCGAATTCATTTGTTTCAATCTGCATACTCTGTTCTGCGCTATAAGGATTAGCACAGCTGGCGTAGAATGGTAGGCCTAAAAATGAAAGCAATTCGTCCATAGACTTATCAGGACTCGTGACAAGGTCTTCATAGTTGAGGTAATGGATGCGACTATTGTCAATGTCCTTCAAGACTGATTGAATATTTTCATGGCACAGAGCCCAAATCATCTCTGGAATCGCTGATGTATCGCCGGTGTAGCGGCGTGCAAATGGAATGATTTCTTGGAGCTGTGAGTCAACAAGTGACTTCACCACTGCCGATGGGTGGCGAACAAGATAGATGAACTTAGCATCAGGAAACTGTGCTGTAATACGTTCTAACGTATGTCTGCTGTATGCATAAGAAGGGGTCTTGTCTACAAGGTACTCTTTTGAAAAATGCTTTTCTATTTCCTTGAAAAAGCTGATAACAGGCGTTTCACTCTCAACTAGTTCGCCCTCAAGACGAGCTGAATCTTCCAAGCTGATTCCATTGACCTTGGCACGAAGGCGGACAGTTCCTCCCAGCAAATGCTTCGTCTCTGCATGGCTTAGAGCTGTCTGGCGCTGTGCGTATGTATCATAATGGAGCAGATGCAATTCTTCTGGAGATTCAATTTCTGGATGCTGATCTAGCATCCTTTGCAGCAGAGTCGACCCTGATCGTGGAGAAGAAAGAATAAACACAAGTTTGTAGCTCGTGTCGATGGTATTGTCGGCTGAAAACGTTGGCGTCTGGATTAAGGACTTGAACTCCTCAAATTGTATGGAGCTGAATGGGGAGCGTTTGTATTTGCTGTCTTCAACATCCTTCGGTTGCTGACCCTGACAACCAGCGGAGCTTTTGGTACTTGTTGGGCCAATCGAAGCAGACTGCTTGATTATATACTCGCTAAGTTCTCCGATGCTCAAGTCTGAAACATATTGCCCTTCTACGGGCATGACTAACTCAATGAATGATAGCCTGTCCGGACTAAGTGACTGACACTTCTGAAAGATCGATACAAAGTCGACTGAAGTTAGCCCAAGATCGGCTATAAGCTGGGTATCTGCGGAGAGAGGATCATCATAGAAGATGTCGTTGTTCTCTGAATAATCACCAATGACCTTTATAACTTCTTGTAGCATTGTCTCGAAAACGCTGCTTGAGCTTAACATGGAATCCACGGAACGCGCCACAGGCTTTCTGTCCAGGCGGTTCATCTGCTCCAGGGAATCTACTGCCATGCTACCCATTAGGAGAATGATGGCTGAACACTAGTCTTCAGTCAAACCCAATACAATCTTCCACGCCAAGCGTGCGAGTATTCAAGAATTGAACAGAGTATGATTGACGATTTGCTCATAGACCACGCTTTTCCTATCAATTCACCACCACTTCAACACTGAGCAACTATTTGAATTGCCAGTTGTCACGCCAACCCTCTTTCCCGACGATCGACATACTGACCTTCTGTACATCCCATCAAAATGAGTTAGTGGATTAAGCATCTGTTCGTGGGCGCCAGTGATCTGTGCTTGGGGCCGAAACAGACAGAGTCCAAGGATGGCACTACCGACTTTGCAATGCATTTGACGAACATCACTGCTTCTCATCTGCCTGACGGCTACGGCCAGCTCCAGACTGAGTGCAAACGCTCACAGAACTGACCAAAGTCGCCGTGATGACAACGAAGTTCGGAAGCCATAATTCACGATCATATGCGGCTCAGCGTCACCCACCAGAGTGAGATGCCCTTCAAGAGTTGATCCACGAGTTGCTCTTGCCGACACCTGGGTGCAACGCAACGCTGTGGTTCCATGGCCAAGATCGATACGAATGAGCTAGAGCATGCCTACAGTCGAATTTTCCGGATGATGGATTACCTGGCCAACGCCGCCTTGCCAATTGGTGTGATCCGATGAGTCTCAGGCGCGTCTCATGTGATGGCGCGTAAGTCACCGGAAGCGCGAAATTAGTAGCCTTTGCGATCCACCTTAGGGTAAACCTAGCCTTGTGGCCATACAAGAAGGCACACCAGGCAACCACCATCAGGATGCTTTTCAGAGGCTCTGATGTAGAGTTCTCTCTGGATGTGCTGAAGATCGCTCTGTAGCATAGAGGCAATGCATCGATCAACGCCTCCGATGGTTTCCTTTTATTCCATACAATAGAGATTACTGCCAGCAGTCTGAATCGCCAAGAGTAAGCCAGTAAGGCATACGCGTTTGCTATTCCAACATCTTTCCAGATCACAATGGCGAGAGCTTAAGCACGGTCTGTTGGTGTGCCTGCGAGGACAAGAAACTGTTCTTCTGCAGTTTGACACTGTTGGTTGACATGAAGTCACTATTCGACCTCGCCGTGTGTAGAGTGAGCTCTACGCAATAGCTACCCACCCACCCCCCACCCTAGGATTAAAAAGTCTCCATCCCGTCCCTAGGGAAACTGAATGCAGTTCCAGTCCTTTTCATAATGGTTGACACAGTACAGGATGTTTTATACACCAATACATCTTTTCAGCGGCCTTCCATCTATGTGTTGACAGAATTGTTCCCGTATGAACTGTCAGCTGTACATATTCTGCGCTGATATGGATCCAACTACATTCCTGGTCTTTTGCGGATTAATATTGTTGACGTCTTGATCATCACAGGATTATACGTAATTCTCGGCACGTATTAGGTTGTGTTCGAGCGACTGCCTCAAGAGCACTCACCTAACCTGCTTTGTCTGCATAACTATGGCGCAAACTCTTCCCTTTCGATTACTTACTGCCTACCACTAATACTCTTTATCATGTCATCACTATTGCCTTAGTGCCCTGTGATACATTATGTCAACTTCACCGGCTAATCACAAAGGGGCCTCCACCCTTGACTCGGCGGGCCTATGTGTGCAACTCCGCATGGTGGCCTACCCGATCGAAAAACGTCGCACATTTTGACTTATGGGTTAATATGTGATCAGGTGTGCTCAAGGTAATGAATACCACCAATCAGGTTTTGGTGACGGTTCGCCCCTTTGGAGACTGGGTTAGGTCATCGGAGCGTGTATTGGCTGCTGGTGCAACACTCTGTTTGGGAACCTTTGGATTTGAAGATGATTTAGAAGAGCTTTGGAATCAAGGACTTTCACTGCTGATATCCCGCATTTCATTCGTCTCTTGCAGAGACTTTTCCGTTGCACAGTCCATACTTTCTCTAGTAGAAAGCCAACAATCGAACGCCGCTCAACCGCCGCGTGTCATCATTCCTTGGAGCAAAGTCACTCATGACCAGCTTGATTCGCTAAATAGCTTGCAACCCGTCGCAAGACTCGGTTCCATCTTGGAAGTCGAGCAGTATTCGATGTCACCTTGGGGTGAGGCTGAAAACAGACTTGTTCTGATTGAAGGCTATGAATCCGGTGGACTATGCGGGAGCGATTCGCAGTATATTCTATTCCAAAAGGCTATCAGTACACTTGACAATTGCAGGATCATCGTATCAGGCCCCATTGGCCTTCTTTCCTTTTCTGCCCTGAATAGTCAGGGAATATTCTCTATATTGCTAGATGAGCAAACTCTGCTTCTTCAGGATTCGTATCTTCCACTTCGCAACAGACAACTTCTCAACCGAGTCAACGGAAGGCAGTCCATCGTCCTACGTTCAGGGACAGATCCATCCTTGGATGTGAGGTGCATTTGTCTTCCAGGTAAAGATTCTCCTGGCTACCTCTTCGGCAGCACAATTGATGTCCCTCAGCTTAATGAACTAGCCACATGGAGTTCCGACTGGATCTTTCCTGTCGGTGAGGGTATTGATCTTGCTAAGGACTTCTCGCAACAGTATCGAACTCTCGGCAGACTCATTTCAGCATACCGTTCTATCAAGGTTAATTCTACTTCGGCTACAACCCACCCCAACACAATTGCAACGCAGTTTGGTGTTAAGTATCCAATCATTCAAGGCCCAATGTCACGGGTTAGTGACACGGCTGAGTTTGCGGCAAGCGTTGCGCGAGGAGGTGCCTTACCTACCATCGCTGCGGCGATGCTTACTGCAGAAGCACTTGAGAAGATCCTTATACAGACGGCAGACCTGATACCGGACCTTCCTTGGGGTGTTGGCTTACTTGGGTTCATTGACTCAACCCATTTAAAGTCACAGATTTCAGTTCTGAAGCGTTCAAAGGCAAGCTTCTGTATACTTGCCGGTGGAACTCCTGCTCAGGCTAAGGAAATAGCATCCGAGCACCTAAGGGTGTTTATCCATGCACCAACTCCAGAACTGCTTGATCTATTTATCAAGGAAGGTTGGAGAGACTTCATCCTTGAAGGACGCGAATGCGGAGGACATATCGGTCCACTCAGTTCTCTGAATCTGTGGGAGAGGTCAATCAGAGTTGTTCTAGGCCAAAGCAAAGCTGTGAGTCGAGATGTATGTCTGGTTCTAGCTGGAGGTATCCATGATGAGGCTTCGGCTGCTTTTGCTGCCTACATGGTTGAGGATCTAGTCAAGGCAGGTGCAACATGTGGCTTACTAGTTGGTTCGGCTTATCTTGCTACGCGAGAGATTGTTGAAGATCGGGCCATTACCCGTACATACCAAGAGGTTTCACTCCAATGCTCCAACACTGTCTTTCTTGAGACCTCTCCCGGTCATCAAAGTAGATGTGCTGACACAGCATTTTCCCGCGAGTTCAATTCTATGCGAGATGAGCTCGTCAAAGCTCAGGTTCCTGTTCGTGAAATATCCAGCAAGTTAGATCAACTCATTCTCGGACGTCTGAGATTGGCGTCCAAGGGGCTTCAACGAGGAGAGGGTGGGTTGGTTGCCGTTACCGAAGCTGATCAACTTCAACTGGGAATGTACATGTTGGGTGAAGCTGTATGCCTGATCAATGATCAGACAACCATTCATCAGCTACATGAAGCTATTCGTAATGGTTTGGAGACCCCAGCCAGACGAGCTCAGCAAGATATCTCTGAGAGGGCGCAGCCAGCTGGTGTTGTCAGTGAATACAGAGGACAGCACGACATTGCAATCATTGGGATGTCTTGCAAGCTACCAGGTGCCAATGACCCTGAACAATTCTGGAACTTAGTTCTACAAGCCAGGAACCAGATCAAGGAGATCCCTGAGGACCGCTGGTCTATCACTGACTTCTATTCAGCTGATCCGAAGGAGACTCATCAAATCCATTCCAAGTGGGGTGCTTTTCTTGATGCTGTCCAATTTAATCCGATTGAGTTTGGACTTCCTCCACAGTCTCTCTCTTCAATTGACCCAGCCCAGCTCTTAGCCCTTGTATGTGTCAAAGAGGCACTTCAGAATGCAGGCTATCCAGAGGACTGTCTGTATGATCGTGAATCTACATGCGTTGTTCTTGGTTTCAGCGGAGGTTTAGGAGAACTTGGTCAAGCTTATGTCATGCAAGCTGAGTTGGCTCCTCTCTTGAGCCGTCAGCACAATGTCGAGGATATGTTACCAACCTGGACGAGTGATAGTTTTGCTGGAATTCTTCCTAATGTATCCGCTGGAAGAGTTGCCAACAGATTCAATCTCGGTGGGACCAACTGCACCATTGATGCAGCCTGCGCATCCTCACTTGCCGCTTTGGACCTTGCTGTTCATAAGCTTAGACAGGGTGACGCCAATATGGCTGTAGTTGGCGCTATAGACACATTACAGTCACCTTTTGCCTTCTTCTGCTTTTCAGAAACTCAAGCGCTTTCTCCTACTGGTGAAGCCAAGTCGTTTACCAAAAGTGCTGATGGAATTGTGCTCGGTGAAGGTGCAGGCATCCTTGTCCTCAAACGGCTTGAAGATGCTGAAGCCTCTGGAGATTCAATTCTGGCTGTGATCAAAGGAATTGGTAGCTCGAGTGATGGTCGAGGCCGAACCATGACGGCACCGTCACATCAGGGACAGGTTCAGGCGTTCGCTCGAGCCTATACAGATGCTGGCGTGAATCCAGCCATGCTTGGGTATTATGAGGCTCATGGAACTGGCACACCTGTTGGTGACCGATCTGAAATCCGGGCTTTGACCACATTCCTGGAAACCCAGAACAATCCAACCACCCATTGTGCGGTTGGATCAGTGAAAACACTGATTGGTCATACGAAGAGTACGGCTGGTTTGGCTGGACTTTTGAAGGCTACGCTAGCCCTGAAGCATCAGTCTATTCCATTGCACAGTAGAAAGGAAGAGCCTATTGACGAAGTCAGTTCTTCTAATACGGTCTACCTTCCAGCCGGCACCTTTCCCTGGCTGCAGTCAGATTGCCTTGGCCCTCGGACTGCTGGTGTCAGCGCATTCGGATTTGGTGGTACTAACTTCCATGTTGTTCTGCAAGAGTATATTCCTAAGCGTTTGGCGGACAGACCTTGCACGGACCTAACACCCAGACTCGCGACCAGTTTTAGACTGCTGTACTTCTCTCCTGAGCGTGGAAGCCTTTCGGAATGTATCCGAACGGCCTTGAAGCACACACGTTCGATTGAACACGAATGCGCTCTTAATGGCTACACCACATCAGTCAACCATCTGGTTGCTGACACAATTAAAAGCCAGGATGTATCTGCTCACCCACGTGATGCTACTGGTGACTTCCTTATTCTTCTTGTTGATCAGTCTCGTGCTGATATTGGTGACAAGCTTGAAGATGCTCTATCCGTCCTTGAAGGACGGCTTGACTACACCAGCACGATGCGCGACTGGCTTGTACTTCAATCTTCATCAGCAGGGTTGCAGATTGACTATAAGACTGCTGAGCAGACTGCGCTACTTTTCCCTGGGCAAGGATCTGATTACCCCGGAATGGGGGCAACATGCCTGTCTGCATCGTCTCTCCAAACCCACGAGCTACTGCTGACCCTATTTCCAGAATCCCGTTCAAGACACGACGTTCTTGCGAAGTACCTTTTCGGCAACTCTGAGCCCGGCACGGGTCTTACTGCTGATATCAAGCAGTCCCTGCTTGCGATCACCGAGGTTGCTTATCTAGAGATTCTTTCATTCCTCGAGGTACCTTGGTCCCTTGGCCTTGGCCATAGCCTTGGTGACTTTGTCAGTCTGTACGCGACAGGGTGGCTAAGTGCGAGCGATTTAGTAACCCTTCTGCAAAGTCGTGGGAAGGCCATCAACGGATTTGTTGATTCCGGATATGGCATGTTGATACTCTTCTGCTCTCCTCAACAGGCTAACGATTTACTTCTTAAGGCAGCCAAGTCATCTTTGACACTTGCAAATATCAATTCACCAACGCAAGTTGTTTTGTCAGGCCAGTTGGCTGACTTGGACATCATCGAACAGACGTGCCTACAGGATGGTATATCTACACAGAGAATGCAGACATTATATCCGTTCCATTCAATGTTTATGCAGGATTGCAATGAATCCTTTAAGACTGCTCTCAACTCATTCAACTTTTCAGCAGGGAACACGAATTCCAGTCAGACAATTCTCAGCACGTCACCACAATCTGGTCCTGTTTCTGAGCAGACTATCAGCCACTTGCTCGCCTCCCACATGGTTTCAGGAGTCGACTTCATAGAGTCTGTTAGGCAGGCTGAAGCCCTTGGATCAACCTTCTTCATTGAAGTAGGGCCTAAGAAAGTCCTATCGAAGCTTGTACGATCATCTCTCGGCTCTTCAGATTCTATCGCCGTCTCCCTTGATGGACCACGTGGAACGGAGGACTTTCTGGCCTCTATTATGCGTATAGCAAGCCACGGGGTAACCCTTAATTGGTTCAAACTAAGCGAAATGCTACAGGTTCCTGCTGTACCACTGACAAGTCAAGCTTCTGGAAATGCTGCCACGAAGCCAGGATTTAGCTATTTTATTAATGGTGCCCATGCTTGGAAATCCCAGCATAAGATACAACAGAATATCCAGCACAAGGTTCATGAAGCTCTGTCAGGGAACGTCAGTCGCAGCGATGAAGCCATATTGCATGCAGATTTAGCAGAGCCAGTCCTGCTAACATCTATCCAACCGTCTCCTTCTCAACCGCAGTTAACCCCAATGAACCAACCCAACCAGTCGAGCCAGATCAGCAATCTTCGCTTAGAAGCGTTTCGGACTTATCACGAAACTCTGCGTATGATGATCAATTCCCAGACCCAAGTCTTTTCTGCATTCCTTTCTAATTCTTCCCATGGTGTAGCTTCGTTGGATAGTACAGAGACGATTTATACACAGCAGCAAGTGGTTGGATTGGCAGCTCCTCCCGAAACCATCACATCAGCATTTGCACCCCCTGTTCAAAGCATCTCTCAACCCTCTTCTTCCACGATTCTTCAGCAGCCAGTTCAGGCGCTTGCCACCGTTTCACCTCCTAGTGGCAACGGAGATATTGGCCACGCTCATGCAGCTACCCCCACCAAAGCTGTACAAGCCCCACTCAATGGTTTGCATGTCGATACCCCACCGGTACCGCCTTCGAATGGCCATGGAGCGACCACCACTGAGCCCAAGCAGGTACCAGGTGCAACTGATGCATCCTCCATTTTGCTTCAATTAACCTCCCTGCTATCAGAGAAGAGCGGCTACCCAGTCGAGTTGCTTGATCCTGATCAGGATCTAGAGTCTGATCTTGGCATCGACTCCATCAAGAGAATTGAGGTGATGGGAGGTCTGTTGGCTACCTTGCCAAACGTATCTCCTGAGGCTCTTCAGAGCATTCAAACCGGGACTAGAGATCTGAGAACACTCCGGGAGGTGGCTGGCCACATCGCAGCAATCCTGGATGGAAGCATTAACACTGTTGCCGAAGCAGAGGCTACCCAGCCGGGAAAGTAGTTGGCGGGAAGGACGAACCCTCACAGCTTCGTCTTTCCCATTTTGAAAGCACTTCCTTCCGACTAACTTGCTCTAGATCTGGACACTGTCTTGAGAGGGCTGACCGACAGTTCATTGTCTTAGTTCCAGACTCAAAGCTTGACTTCTATTCAAATCTATTCGCCAACCCAAGACACGTTTCAGCATTCAATTATTCAGTTACTTCTCCAGATCAGACTCTTCCTATTTCCATTGGAGGCGATCAGAAGATTCCCGAAAGTTCCACGAATGTGGCCTCTGCTACTGGTCTGACTATCATCTTGCACCTTGATGACTTTGGACAGAAGCTGACTAGTCTTGTTGACTTTGAGCCATCCAATGCTGTGTCTTCTTTGTGGACAGCATTTGACAATATTCGGAATCTTCTCTCTTCCTTACCCATTCCTGGCAATGATTATCGCCTTGTATTGCTCCATCATGGCCAAGGTGACTTTGGCAGGCGATCTGAGAGCAACGCTCCATCTGGCTTCCCAACCTTCTTCCTGACCTATGTTTCGGCTCTGTCCGGAATGCTTAAGTCAATTACGTCCGAATTTCCATCCGTCAAAACAACCGTAGTTGATGTTTCTGATACAGTCCTTCTCTCTGATAGCACCCAATCCTATCTCGACTTCATCCTGTCACTTGATGAACCTGAGAAGGAGTACTCCATCAACGAAGAAGGGCTGCATGTCCATACGATGATTCCTTGCCAACCTTCCAGCGCTACTTCGGAAGGTGCTTTACTCCCCGTATCTTATCCTTCTTGCATCTTGGCTATTGGTGGTGCTCGTGGTATCGCAGTTCCTGTCTTAGAGCAGCTTGGATCAAAGAATGCTTCCCTTGTAGTAACTGGCAGATCTGATATAAATCTTCCCCAATGGTATTCTCCCGGTAGTACCCTGCCTCAGATCAGGTCTGAACTGATCAAGATGCATAGAGACTCAGGTGATACCTTTACTCCAGCCTCCATTGAAAAGGAAGTGAGGAGGATTTCTTCTTCTGTTGAAGCTATTGCAAACCTTGACAGACTGTCCAATCTCTATGCATCAGTTATCTATATCAAAGTAGACCTGCTTGACTCCAATTCTCATGCGTCGGTTATTTCTGAACTTAACACCAAGGGTTTACGAGTCGATACTATCATTAATGTAGCCGGTATTATTGAAGACTCATTGGTTAGCAAGAAGAAGCTTGATAGTTTTAACCGCGTCCTGTCAACAAAGATGAATTCGCTGAAGCTTGTCTTTCAAGTGTTAGATGAGCATCCAGTTGCTAACGTAGTGAACTATGCATCGATTGCTGGCAAGACTGGCAACTATGGTCAAGCTGACTATTCTGCTGCCAATGAACTTCTAAACGCAGGTAGCTGGCTCTCTGCTCTCCTTCACCCTAGGCTCAAGGTTACTTCATTCAATTGGGGACCATGGGCTTCATCGGGCATGGCGACTCAAGAAGTTAATGATGCTTTTGCCGAACGCGGAATCATTCCCATTCCTCTTGACGTTGGCGCACAAAGTGTTGTATCAATCTTAACCAATCAATCTGAGCTTCCCCTTGAGGTTACATCAGGCCTGTATGACTCTACTAAGTTTACCCAATCCAACTTTGACATACAGCGCCTTTCTGAGTCTTACCCATTCTTGGGACAGCATTCTGTTTCGACCACGTCATCTACAGAGCATGGACAGCTCAAGGAGACTTATAAGTTCTATCTTGACCCTCACAGTATTCCTTATATTTCCTCCCATCGAAAGTTCGGGCAACCTGTTCTGCCAGCTGCGTCTTCCTGTACATTTGCGCTTGAAGCTTATCAGCGCCACCTTGGGTCGAGTGCTCTCTCTTTAGGTCGTTCTGCCTTGCGTGTCACCACTGACGTTCTCTCAGGAATCGTCTTCAGTGACTTTACTCCTCGCCAGCTTCTCTTTGAAGCCAATGTCGCAGATAATCAACCTTTCACCTGCAGCTTAAGGGATCATCGTTCAAAGCGCTATTCTTACCGAACTCAAGTAGAACAAGTACCTCATCCAGACATTAGTAGCAAGCTTTTATCCTCTCTATCCAGGTCCAGCAATGATGGCCAACCTCCTCTCAGTGTCAGTCAGAGTGATGCCTATGATAGGTATCTGTTCCATGACGGTGTGATGACTGTCATTAGTGGTACCTCCTTGATCTTCCAAGATACTGAGGTGATTGTCTCCACTTTGCAGTCCCATGGTACCCGTCGGCTACTAGGCGTAGATTCCGCTGCCGAAAGTTTTCTTGATCCATCTCTGCTTGATGGACTTCTTCAGATGGGTCTCATTATCCTCCGTGATCTCTACCAAACTAGTGCTCTGCCTAATCGCCTTGTTGTCGATGTTTATGCTGCTCCAGTCCACGGCAAGCAGTACTTAGCTACCGGACGCATTGTGGAGGTCAACGCTGTTACTAGCAAAGCCTATTATGAAGGACTTATTACTTCGGAGGATGGTACTCCTCTTCTTTGCCTTTCCTATGCAGAAATGACCCATTCTCCAAGCATGATTGATTAGGCTTTCTGTCTACCCCCCTCCCCTTCCTTTCGCTCTATTGTGGCGACTCTCCTTCTGTCTTTATCCTCAGGCGCATAGGCTACCTGAATAGCGGTTCTATCTTCTTTGTCGTAGTCTTCAGTCTTCAGCACCTTTCGCATTGAACTTCGAATGTTGCTCTCCCTGTAGTCTTTTGATTTCTCCGAGTCGTTGCCCAAGTCTTTGTGTCCCTTCTTTCCGTACCCAATCACGTCAGAAGCCCTTTTGTTTCTATAGCTTCGCATCACCTCTGGTCATTCTGACTGCTTTCTCTTCAGTCGACTATGATCTATGTGTCAGCAGTCAATCTCTTCTTGACGCACTGTTCTTGAGCCGTGAGTCTGTCTCCATTGACCGCTGATCATCTCTTGTCGTGTTTGGTCAGTGTCGATTGTTTTGTTCCCTAAGCCAGGCTGGCGCCTTATGGAACAGCTTCCGATTCTTTTCTATTGTTATTCTTGTCATCATCGTTTTCCAAGTCACTGTCGCTTCTGCTGACATCAGCCGGTTGCTCAACCTTTTGTTTGATCCCATCGATGAGTCTATCCACTAGGCTCGCTTGCGGGTTTGTGAGGCTTTGTTTGTTCACTGCATCTCCCCAGTTGTGAGTCGGCCAGGGAGCACTGTTTCTTTTGGCTTATGACTGGCCGGCAGTGCTTAGACTTAGCGACTACCTCTAAGCATCTTCGGTGATCTCACCTCCTGCTTTTCCTTTGTACTTCTAGCCAACAGTACACAGGCCATTAGGGTATTGGCTTGGTGCGTGCTTCCCTCTATCTTGATGTCCGGACTCAACGCGTGTAGCCAAAGCTACCAGACAGTCCATCGATGACGAAACCCACCAGAACCGTTCGCCAGGTTCAGCGCACAGTTGATACCAAACGCCGTGGATCTCTGCCTCCACCTGTGGATTCCTTTCCAGCAACACCACTGCTCAGCGCCTTGGCCTCACTCCAGCAGCCTGCACCGCCGGATACGGCAGGGCCGCATCGCTTGCAGCCACCTGGGCTTTTCACACCACGTTTTGCGTATCAGCGAAGAGCTCGCTGAGTTCACACGGCAACACCTGCCAGACCGCGAGCTCAGGAGGGAGACGGACTGCTCAGGTTGGCTGAATCCCAATGTTTCCTACCCCGCAGGGCTTCCGCTTGCGGTCGGTGCAGCTGCTGCCAAGAGGTTTTGCCTGATCGATGAGCTCACTTGGTTTTCTTCAGAGGCAAGGCTCTGCCGGCAGCCAGGGAGGCCCGGCGGACCATCCGACGCCAGGCCGCGACGCTAACCCCTGACATTGATCAAGCGTCTTTCTACGCCGCGCCTGTCTGTTCGCATCCCATGGCCGCACAACCCAGTGGCACCCTGTCCCGCTCGGAGCCTTCGAGCAGCAGATCTTCAGGCGCTGATCCGTGAGCCGCTGCTCCCCCGGCGCCATCTGCTCTGGATCCGCTGTCTGGTCTACCGGAGGCTGAGCCTTGATGGCTGGAACTTCAATCCCAGAGGAGAGCCATGCAAACGGTTTGACTATGGCTGCAGCGACCCCTTTCGCGTTGTCGAGAGCGCCCAAGGTCAGACGACAGATCAAGGCACGAATGCTGCTGTGTTCCAATCTCCCGCAGTACGTCTGAGAGATTGACTTTCACTACGGCCAGAGGATGGCTGGCCGACTGTTGAATCTTCTTTGCTTGCTGGATGACCAGAGCCGTGTCCGTCTGTCCGTTTATGGCAGCCGACGCTGCAAGTCTGTTGACGTGATGCCTACGATTGGGAATGGACGACCCCACTTCTTCCTGTCCGGGGTTAACGATATGAGGGGCCGGCACTGACCACTCGAAAGCACCCACTCCAGTCCGGGAGGATGTCGTTGGCTGAAGTCAGGCTTCCATCCCGCCATCAGGCCACTGGTGGTACTACCTTTGCAACGCCCCACAGCTGTCTATGACCAGGCTTCTCCCCGTCAGTCTCTGTGTGACTTTCACCTTGCTTGCAGGCTGCGGTCGTCCAGATGGTCAGGCTCTCCAGAAGCTGGCCTGCGAGCAGGTCGCCAGCTCCATCGACCTGCAATCCGTCGGACAACTCGACGCGCTGCGCAAGGCACTCGGGTTGGCACCCGGCGTTGATCCCCTGCAAACCTGCCGTGACCTTGGGGTGAAGATGGAGCCCACACCCCAGCCTGACAACAGCTCCTCCGAGCAGGGCAACGCCGAAGTAGGCGGCGGCAACGAGAACTGAACTGCGGCCGGCTTTCCTTACCGATCAGCTGTTGGCTGTTGGACGCGTTGTTGACTTGGCGGCAGCTGTTTGGTGCCCTCTCTCTGGTGTGAGATCAGTGGTTTCAGAGCAGATCTGATCCACGTCTTTATTGACGCCTGCTCCCCCTTCGCCCGGGTTGATCCATGGGGCTGCCCGTCTAAGTGGCGGTCTCAATCCTTAGCGCCGTCAATCTGCCACTCAGATAGGCCCCCGTATCAATTCCGATGCGGTGCGGCAGGTGGGTGATCTGGAAATCGTGGCGGAATGTGTGGCCGTGCACCACGGTGTATGGAAGCCCATGGGGCTTGGAGAGAAAGGGCTTGCGGATCCAGATCAGATCCTCGAAGGCCTGGCGCTCCAGCGGCACCCCTGGCCGCACGCCGGCATGCACAAACAGATAGCCGCCGCGAATCGCCGTGACCGGCAACTGTTCGAACCACTCCCGGTGTTCGCTCGCCAGTGGCAGGAGCGCGGGTTCGCCGCCGTTGTATCGCCATCGATCGTAAGCCGCCCCTGCTTTCGATTCCGCTAATGCCTCGAGCAGCATCTGCTCATGGTTGCCCCGTAGCACGGTCACACCCGCCAGGCCGTAGGCCGCCGGGTTGTCCTGCAGCTGCCAGACCCGCTCCAGCACCTTGCGATCGCCGTCCGGTTCAGGCGCTCGATCGATCAGATCCCCCAGGAAGATCAGCTCCACGCCGGAGTCCAGGTGTGGGGTGAGTTCCTGCTCGAGCAGGGAGGCGCAGCCATGCACATCTCCGATCGCCACCACATCAGGACTGGTCATCGTCCCCCTCATCGAGGTTGGTTCTGGAGCACAGCGACTCTCGGCTTAGGCGCTTGCGGCTGAGCTTGGGATCGTTCAGCATCAGTGACAGCTTTTCGTGAACCATCTCCAGTTCGTTGTTGATTTCGTATGAGGCGGGCATCTTCAACAGGCTTGCGCGCAGATTACTCAGACTGAGGGTTGCGGTGCCGTGATCGCCTCGATCGAGTTCCTCGCTTGTCACTCACGGCAGGTGCAGGTGCTCGACCAGGCTCTGGTGCTCGCCGCTGCCGGGCGCCTCCCAGGCCAGCCGCATGCCGAGGATCTCCTGGTTGGGAACCAGCCGGGCAGATTGAGCTGCAGGCCCACGTTGAGCTCCTCCCCGGCGCGCAGGTTGGGGAGTTGGTGATTACCGGCACCGTTGGTTTTGAGGTCGTTGAGCAGATCCACCACCTCAGCACTGATCAGCCACCACTGTCACCTCGTCGTCGAAACTGACGTTGGCGAGACGCTCACGGTTGCTATTCTCCCCGGCCAGCGCCCGCAGCTCGACCCGCTGCTGGTGGCGTCCCACTACGACGGGCCCCTGCACTCGATCGGCGTCGACGTGACCGCCTCTGGGCTGGCGGCCCTGATCGAGCTGGCCATGCACCGGGCCGCTCCGCCGCCCCGGCGAACCGTGTGGGTCGTGACCTTCGATCAGGAGGAATGGGGGAGGCTCGCCACCAGCGTGCTGGAGCTTGAACTCAAGGCCAGAGGCCAGAAACTGCCGCTGATGGTGAGACTGGAGATGATTGCCTACACCAGCGCCACTCTGAGCTGGGCTGGGTGGGCCTGCTTCCGGTGCCGGGGTTCACCTCAGCGTTGGGTTCGGGGCGCCGGCCGCTGGGGTGTACTGGCGCTGAGGGGCGCTTTCTGTGGTGCCGTGAGGTGCTTCGGGAGGCTTCGCAGGCCCCGACGATCTGGCGGACACTTCAAGCTGCAGCGAGCGCTGCAGGCGACAAGGAGCCGTCACGTCAGCATGATCGGGGGTAGAGGTGGGCAGCGTTGACAGACCCCGGCTGAGGCAGGTTCTGAACAGTGAGTGATCGGCGGCCATGCCATCAGTGCTTCTGTGTTGTTCTTGGAACCCGCTGCGAATGCATCCACTAGGTTGATCAGCCTCTGCCGTTATCAGACTGCTGCTGTTGTGAGACTGATGCTGTGTTCAGATCCGTGCGGCGAACTGGATTCATGGTGTGATCGGATTTTTCTGTCCCTTGTGAGGGATGGGGAGTGTGAAGCCCGTGGGTGGAGCATGCAGCCTCGGGTCACCCTGATGAGTCCTGGCTTCTGTTCATGAATCAAGGAAAGGTGCTGTGCCTTGCTTTCATCTTTGCAAGCGTGGCTTGCCCGTCTGATTGTGCCTGCTGCACATCTGCCTCCTGTTTGCCTCCTATCTGCAGCATCCTCTTGGAGTTGATCCCCTGGCTTCTCGCTTCTTCACTGGCTTCGTTGACTGAACGGGCAAAGGTATGGCTAGAGATGGACTGGGCATGGTGATGGAGCTGCCAAGAGAGCCGCCTCCGGTTCTTGCAATGCAAGCTCCCTATCGGCTCTGTTCATGACGCTCGTACTCTGGAAAGCTATCCAATGACGCTGATTTCGCTTCTCGTTACACTCATCGTTGTGGGGGTGTTGTTGTGGCTGGTTAACAACTACATTCCGATGGATAGCAAGATCAAGAACATTCTCAACATTGTCGTTGTCATTGCTGTCGTCATCTGGCTGCTCAATCTGCTGGGCCTGACGGACAACCTGCGCGGCATCCGCGTGGGGAGTTAGGCGCTGGCCGGGGTGGGCTTGGTGGCGCACGGGGGTTGCGGTGAGGGGGTTGGCAGCCAGGCGTCTGCCGGGATCCAGCAGAATCAGGCCATGGATCTCCATGCTGATCTGAGCCGGCCCGTGGTGCTCGACACCCACGCCCTCCCCTGGATTCCCTCGCCGATGCCGGGGGTGGAGCGGCGCCTGCTCGACCGGCAGGGTGAGGAAGTGGCGCGGGCCACCTCCTTGGTGCGTTACGCACCTGGCAGCCACTTTCCCCCCCATCGCCATGGCGGCGGCGAGGAGTTCCTGGTGCTTGAGGGCACCTTTTCAGATGAGCTGGGCGATTACGCCGCCGGCAGCTACCTGCGCAATCCGGTGGGCTCCAGCCATGCCCCGTTCAGCGTGGCGGGTTGCACGATCCTGGTGAAGCTGCAGCAGATGCATCCGGCCGATCAGCAGCGCGTCTGCATCGACACCCGCAGCACCTGTTGGCTGCCTGGCCTTGTGGAAGGGCTTGAGGTGCTGCCACTGCATGCGTACGGCTCCGAACATGTGGCCCTGGTGCGTTGGGCACCCGGCACGGTGTTCCAGCTGCACGGTCATCCCGGTGGCGAGGAGATCTTCGTGCTGGAGGGGGTGTTCCAGGACGAGCACGGCACATACCCGGCTGGTAGCTGGTTGCGCCACCCCCCAGGCAGTGTGCACAGGCCCTGGAGTGAGACTGGCTGCACGATCTGGGTGAAGACCGGCCATCTGCCAGTCACCTGCGGACCGGATGGTGCGCTGAGCTCAGCCCCCAAGACACCCGTGGCATGAGCCACAGGTTGGCTGCAGCACACCCGTGACCGTGCCCGCCTAGCGCGCTGTGCCTAGCCTGAGCCAATTCCGCCAGGTGGCCATGGCTGTGGTGAACCGCTGCGCGGTGGGGGTCTACCCCAGTGAGCAATTGCTGGATTGGGCCCGGAGGCTGGAGCTGGAGGTGGATGCGGCAGGAGCCCGGGAGCCCTGCTTGTACCTGATCCCCGATTACGACACACAGGAGGAGGCTGAGGAAATCCTCGCGGAGGTGTACGAGGCGATCTTTGAAGCGGAGCTGGATTACTGGCACCGCGACATCGGGGCCTGGCCGGCTGAGCGCACCTACCCGGTGTTCCGCAAGTGGTTTGATGTGCGCTTCTACCCCTTGATCCAGGATCTGGTGGCCGATGAACTCACGGCCACCGAACTGGACGACGAGTTGGTGGGCACCATCACCACAGCATTGGAAGGAATGGCGAAGGCGCCTTGAGGGACAGGGCAAGCGTGTGGCTGCCGATGACCTGAAGCGAGCGCTTTGCTGTGAGCATTGCCCTGATGGGAGCACTGCGATCTAAAGCATGGGCTGTGCGAAGTTTGCCAGGGGGAAACTTGTTGCGGGAAATGTGCTTTAGCTGTCGGTCTGCTGTTGCTTCCAAGGTGGTGCCGATGGCCTGGTAACTTCAACGTGCTGTTGCTGTCTCTCGCTTTACTCGGTCCTCGGCACTGTTGATCATGGGCAGTGTTGATCTTGGGCAGTGTTGATCATCATCGGGTGGCTGTCATCGAGTTCGCCTGGATGTCGGGTTCCAGTACGAGACATGCATCCGATTGGTGGTAGAAGCTGCGCAGATCAGCTGGGTTGTTCAGGTGCGGCATCCCTGTGGAATGATTGAACCTGCTCTTCTGCTGCAACCTTCAGTTTCTCTGATCGCGTTGATGATGCGTGATTCTGGTCATACTGGAGGCGCCAGGAAGCCATGGCCATCCGGGCAAAGCCATGCACCTATCTGTAGAATCGATCCATCGTGAGCTTTTCCCCCCTGCTTGGCGCTGGAGATTCTGTTCATCCTGTTGCTGATCGTGGCCAACGGGATCTTTTCTGGCTCTGAGATCGCGATTGTTTCGGCGCGCAAGGTGCGGCTGCAGCAACTGGCCGATAAGGGGAGCAGGCCGGCGCGTATCGCCCTGCGCCTGGCGGAAACGCCGAACGATTTTCTTTCCACGGTGCAGATCGGCATCACCCTGATCGGCGTGCTCAGTGGTGCTGTGGCTGGCGCCACGGTGGCGCAGAAGCTCAAACCCTTCGTTGATCAGCTTCCGGCTCTGCGGCCCTACAGCGAAGGGCTGAGCGTCACGCTGGTGGTGGCTTTGATCACCTACCTCTCTCTGGTGATCGGCGAGCTGCTGCCCAAGCGCATCGCCCTCACCCATCCGGAGAGGATCGCCTGCACCATCGCGCCGGCCATGCGAACCCTTTCGCGGTTGAGCGCGCCCGCCGTGCATCTGCTTGGTGCCTCCACCGATGGCCTGCTCAGGGCTCTGCATGTGTCCGCCAGCACCGAGCCCGACATCACCGAGGAGGAGATCAAGGCATTGATTCGCCAGGGGGCAGATTCCGGTGTGTTCGAGCCCACGGAGCACGACATGGTGCAGCGGGTGTTGCGGTTGGGTGATCGCACCATCAAGACGATGATGACCCCACGCACTGACATCCAGTGGCTTGATCTGGAAGCAACGGAGGAGGAGATTCTCGCTGACGTACAGGATTCGAACCACTCCCGCTTTCCGGTGGGCCGTGGCAGCCTTGACGACTGCGCCGGCATTGTGCGCGTGCGCAGTTTGCTCAACGCCCAGCTGGGGCGTGAGCCGCTGGATCTCGAGGCCTTGTGCCAGCCACCGCTCTACATCGCCGAATCGAGCCGTGCTCTGAGTGTGCTGGAGCAGTTCAAGCGCGCGGGCATCCATATCGCCCTGGTTACCGATGAATATGGCGGCGTGGAAGGGCTGGTGACCCTCAACGATCTGATGGAAGGCATCGTGGGCGATCTGCCCGACCTCGACGATAACGAAGATCCTTCCTTTGTGACGCGAGAGGATGGCTCCTGGCTGGTGGATGGTAGCCTGGATATCAACGCCTTTGATGACCGCATCGGCACGGAATTGCTCAGCTCCGATGAGCAGCCCACTTATCACACCCTCGCTGGATTTGTGATTCATGCCCTGGAGAGGATTCCCAGATCCTCGGATCACTTCCTCTGGCTGGGCTACCGCTTTGAAGTGGTGGACATGGACGGCAACCGCGTGGACAAGGTGCTCGTGACGCCACCGGTGAAGCCCCCTGCCAGCAGTGATCCATCCGGTGATCTTGACGGCTAAACGTGGCCATTGCCTCGGATCTGGTGCTGCGGCGCCCCTAGGCTGCGTGGTGATGGTTGCTGCTGCGATGGCTGCCATTGGGCTGCCAAACTGAATCAGCGATTGACCTATCAACGTGGCCTGTGAACGCTGCGGTTGCCGCATGATCACCAAAGCGAACCACGCGAAGGGATTGTTGATCTGTGCGGACTGTGGCCACCGTGTGGCTCAGGTCCAGCAACGGCAGACGCTGGGCAGTTGGTTGGCCGCCAGCTTTTTGTTGCTCTTCCTGATGGCGCTGGTGGTGATCACCGCCAGGCTTGAACCCAGCGTCTCCAGCGATCTGGAATTGGAACCTGTCAAGGAGCGCTCAAGGGGAGAGTGATTCAGGCTGTGGCCCCCCGGAACACTCACGCCACTCACTGCGTGACCACTCGCTTCTTGAGGAAAGCCCCCTTGCCTTCCTGCGCTGTTCGCAGCGACAGGCTGAGCCGTGCCAGGTCCCCCTGCTATACAACAGCGGGCCAACTCCGTCTATCCGCCTGCTGGCTGCTCTCCCTTAATCAGCCAGCATTCCCTTTAAGAGTTCCGTTGGCAGCTTCGTGATCGGTTGTCTGTGCTCTTTGCTCGTTGGCCTGTGATTGGTGACCCGTGATCAGTGGTTTGCGATCGATGATCTGTGAATGATCACGCGCTGATGAGTGATCACCTGGAGTTTTTTCGCAGCAGTCGGGCCAGCGCCCACACCCCCATGGAGGCCATCAGCACGAGCAGTAGCTGGACAACAAAGCTGCCCATGGGTGCGATCCATAGCAGGATCTGGCGGTAGTTCGCTCCCAGCACCATTCCTGACGTCACCAGAACCAGGATCCAGATCAGGCTGCCCGCACTCGTCCAGAACAGAAACGAACCCTGTGGCATCAGTTCAATGCCGGCCGGTATGGAGACAAAGGGCCGGATTCCAGGGATCATCCGGCCCCAGAACACCACCGCTGGCCCATGGATGGAAAACCAGCGGCGGCTGGCGGCCAGATCGGCTGCCCTGAGCCCGAACCAGCGGCCGTGCCGGCCAATCAGATGTTCCAGCCTCTGCTCGTTCACCAGGCGACCGATCCCGTACCAGAAGCAGGCCCCGAGCAACGTGCCGATCAAGGCGGCAACCACAACGGGAACGAACTCAAGCTTGCCCTGCTGAATCAAAAACCCGCTGAGTGGCATCACCAGCTCGGAGGGGATCGGCGGGATCACGTTCTCCAGCAGCAAGACAAGAGCGATGAGCACATACCCCTGCAGCGGGTTGGTTTCGGCTGTGTCTGCGATCAGTGCCAGAAAGGATTCGGCCCAGCGGTGCAACCCACTGGCGGCAGGTTGCACCATGGCCTGCAACTCAGGCATTGGCATGGGCACGGCGGCGCCAGAGCCGCCACAGCTTTTCCATCTCCAGATAGGTGAAGAAAATGAGGCTGAAGCCAACGCAGATGGCCAGATCCTGGAGGCTGAGCGGAGTGGTTTCGAAGAACGCCGACAAGAACGGCACGTAAAGCAGGGCCATCTGCAGGCCGGTGGTGAGTACCACAGCCCAGATCAGCCAGGGATTGGAGAAGGGATTGATCTGCACCAGCGGCAGATCACTGCGGGCGGCCAGGGCATGGCCCATCTGGGCGAGGCAGAGGCTGGTGAACACCATCGTCTTCCACGGGGCTCCCGACCCAGCGGCGTAAACCATCAGCACGATGGTGATCACAGCAAACACCACCCCGATCCGCAGGATGTAACTGCCGATTCCACGCGCAAAGATCGATTCGCCCGGTTCGGCCGGCGGGCGTTGCATCAGACCTGCCTCGCCCGGCTCCAGCGCCAGTGCCAGGGCAGGAACGCCATCGGTCACCAGGTTCATCCAGAGGATCTGCAGGGGCGAAAGAGGCACGCCCACCATGCCCAGCAGTGGGGCGGAGGCAATCGTGATCAGTTCGCCGACGTTGCTGCCGAGGATGTATTTCACGAAGCGGCGGATGTTGGCGTAGACCAGCCTTCCCTCTTCCACCGCATTCACGATGGTGGCGAAGTTGTCGTCGAGCAGCACCATGTCGGAGGCTTCCTTGCTCACCTCCGTGCCGGTGATGCCCATCGCCACGCCGATATGGGCCTGCTTGAGGGCGGGAGCGTCGTTGACGCCGTCACCGGTCATGGCCACCACCTGGCCATTGGCCTGCAGCGCTTTCACGATCCTCAGCTTCTGCTCGGGAGGAACACGGGCATAGACACTGCAGCGGCTCACCACCTCCTGGAGCCTCGCATCGTTGAGCTGCTCGAGCTCCCGGCCCAGCACCACCTCGGCGTTCGCATCCACGAGGCCGATTCCTTGCCCGATCGCCCGGGCGGTGAGCGGGTGATCCCCCGTGATCATCACGGGCCGGATGCCGGCTTCCCGGCAGCGGGCCACAGCCTCAGCCACTTCCGGTCGGGCTGGATCGAGCTGGGCCATCAACCCCAGCAACACCTGGTGATCCAGCGACTGCTCCGGGCTGGTGTGATGGGGAGCGCAGGCGAAGGCCAGCACCCGCAGGCCTGAAGCCGCCAGCTGACGTGCCTGCTCCACCCACCACTGCCGCTGCGGATCGCTCAACACCGCCACGCCATGGCTGCCGATCCAGCGGTCGCAGGAGCCAAGAATCACCTCAGGCGCGCCCTTGGTGATCAACAACGTGCTGGAGCCCTTGCTCACATCTCCCAGGGGCTGTTGCAGGGTGCCAGTGGTGTCGTCCACCCACACCGCCATCAGCTGGCGTTCCGAGCTGAAGGGAATCTCGGCCTTGCGTTTGTAGTGGCTGCGCAAGGCGAAGCCATCGAGGCTGGCCTTGCTGGCCGCCACCACCAGCGCCCCCTCGGTGGGATCCCCGAGTACGTCCCAGCTGCCATCCTCTTCCTTCTTCAGTTCGGCGTCGCTGCAGAGCACGCCGGCTGCCAGCAGCAGGTCCCGGGCGCCAGCGGTGATGCCAGGCACGGCTCCTTCAGGCGGCGAGAGTTCGGACACCGTGAAGGAGCCGTGGGGGTCATAGCCCCTGCCGCTGACCGCAATCGACTGACTGCCGCAACGCAGCTCCTCCACCACCTGGCGGTTCAAGGTGAGGGTGCCGGTCTTGTCGGTGCAGATCACCGTGACCGATCCCAGCGCCTCCACCGCGGGCAGGCGGCGGATCAGGGCAGCCCGTTGCACCATGCGCTGGGTGCCGATCGCCAGAGTGACCGTGATCACGGCGGGCAGACCCTCCGGCACGATCGCCACGGCCATGCTCAGCGCCACCTCCAGCAGCCCCAGCAGCGGCTGCCCCAGCAACCAGCCACCCAGCACCACCAGCGCCACCAGCGCCAGCGCGGAACCCACCAGCACATTGGCCAGCCCATCGAGCCGTTCCTGCAGCGGCGTGGTTTCGCCCCCGGCGGCGTTGATCAATTCAGCGATCTGGCCCAGCTCTGTGCCCATGCCGGTGGCGGTGACCACCGCCGTGCCCCGACCCCGCACCACTTCGGTGCCCTGAAACAGGCAGTTCTGGCGCTCCAACACCGGCGTGGCGGCCTCCATCACCAGATCCGCCTTTTTGAACACCGCTTCGGCTTCACCGGTGAGGGCCGCCTCGCGCAGCCCCAGCTCGGCCACCTCCATCAGGCGGGCATCGGCAGGCACGCGGTCGCCCGCTTCCATGCGGATCAGGTCGCCGGGCACCAGTTGCTCGCTTGGCAGCCGTTCCCAATGGCCATCGCGGCGCACCGTGACCAACGGCTGGGCCATCTCGCGCAGCGCCAGCAGCGCCGTCTGGGCGCGGCTTTCCTGCAGGTAGCCCAGCAGGGCGTTGAGCCCCACGATCAGCACAATCGCGATCGCATCCTTCGGGAAGCGCTGGGCCGAGAACGCAATGGCGGCCGACACTGCGGCAACGGCCAGCAGCATGATCAGCATCACGTTGCTGAGCTGATCCCAGAGAATGCGCAGGTTGCTGCGGCCAGGCGCCAGCTCCAGCTTGTTCGGCCCCAACCGGGCCAGCCGTTCGGCGGTCTGGGCGGTGCTCAGACCCTCAGCCGTGGCCTCCAGCTGCTGGAGGCACTCCTCCACAGTGAGGTTGTGCCATGCAGGCGAATCAATGCGGCTCAAGGAAGGCACGGGGCGATCAGCCGAAAACACTAAGCGCATTTTCTGACTCACAGGCCCATGCCGACCCTGCTCACAACTCTGCTGGTGCTGCTCACGGGCGTGCTGGCAGCTCGCGTTTCAGCGGGCCGGCTGGTGGCCTGGGCGGTGCCCGCCATCGTGCTGGAGCTGGCGGTGGGCTTCATCCTCGGGAACACGGTGTTGCCGTTCGAGGCGATCCGGCCGCTCAGCGGCATCACCGAGCTGGGTGTGCTGACCCTCTTCTTTCAGGTGGGGCTGGAGGTGCGCGGCGATGTGCTCTCGGCGCGGCGCAATGCCGTGCTGCGCACGGTGGCACTCAGCTTTCTGGCTCCCCTGCTGGCCTACCTGCCGCTGAGCCAGGGTTTCGGGCTGGCCAGAAGCGAGACCCTCCTCTGTCTGGCGGTGCTCAGTGCCACGGGAACAGGGGTGACCCTGAGAGTGCTGGCCCTCGGCCAGGGGCTTCAGACCCCCTCGGGTCGCCTGCTGGTGGGGGTTTCCGTGCTCGACGATCTGCCGGCCATCGCCTTGCTGTCGGTGGCGATGGCCAGCGCAGGCGTGCCGATGGGTGGCGTAGGGCTGGCGGTGCCCGGCCCGCTGCTCGGCCTTGCTGCCGCCGCCGTGAGCTACTGGGCGGTGGGCCTCTGGGCCCGGCACCGCCGTGAACGGCCCACCGCACCGCTCTCGATCCTGCTGGTGTTGATCGGGTCGTCGTGGTTGGGAGAAGCCAGTGGGCTCACCTCCCTGCTGGGGGCGCTCTGGGGTGGCGTGCTGCTGGCCCGGCTCAGCCCGCCGCAAGCGGAGGTGAACCGCACCCTGGCCGTGCTCTCGGATGTGTTCCTGCCGCTGTATTTCATCAGCGTGGGGATGCGAATCCCGGCGGCGACCCTGCTGGATCCCCAGGCCTGGAGCCTGGCCGCCGCCCTGGTGGGGATGGCGGTGCTCACCAAGCTCCTCTGCGGCCTGGGCATCACGGCGGCCGACCGCGCCGCCGGGGTGGACCGCTGGCTGGTGGTGTTCGGCCTGATCCCCAGGGGCTTGCCCGGACTGGTTTTCGCCACCACGGCACTCGGCGCCGGGGTGATCAATGCGTCACAGTTTTCCGCCTTGGTGATCATGGTGACGCTCACCACGGTGCTGGGCCTGCTGCTGCTGGAGCGCCGCCTGGCTTTCGTGCGCAAGGCGGCTGAGAATCCTTCGTGAGGGGTGATTCCTGCGGTGGTGATCGCTCCAGTACGTTGATCGTCGCTTGAATCCCCTGAGCCGGTGATGCTGCATTCGGTTCATCAGCTATGGGGACGCCTGCTCGCCTGGCGGCACCGTCTCACGGTGCCACAGTTCACGGTGGTGACCGGCGGCTTGGTGATTGCGTTGGGCACAGTGCTGCTGGCCTCGCCGCTCTGCTCCAGCGACGACGTAGGCCTTTGGCAGGCTCTGTTCACCGTGACCTCGGCGATCACGGTGACGGGTCTGTCGATCATCGATGTGGGCAAGGATCTCACCCTCTTCGGCCAGATGACCCTGGCAGGGCTGATCATCACAGGCGGGCTTGGCCTGATGGCGATCACCACCTTCTTGCAAGGGTTTGTGCAGGGCCGCTCCGGCCTGCGCCATCGCCTCGACAAGGGACGCATGCTGGATGAGTTTGGGGTAGGCGGCATCGGCCCCACCTTTCACCGGATCCTGATCACAGCCGGCTGTGTGATGGGAGTGGGCACGATGATTCTGTTCTTCTTTGGCTTCACCGATATCACCAACGTTGGTGAACGCTTCTGGGCCTCAATGTTTCACTGCATCAGTGCCTACAACAACGCAGGTTTTGGGCTGTGGGCCGACAACCTGGTGGGCTACAAGGGAAATCCGGTGGTCAATGGTGTGATCGGCAGCCTGATCGTCGTCGGCGGTATCGGCTGGCGGGTCACCAATGATCTGTGGGAGAACCGCTCCCGCCTCAGGCGCATCCGCCATCTCTCCCTCCATACCCGGCTGGTGCTGCGCAGCACCCTGCTGCTGATCGCCATCGGGGCACTGGGCCTGCTGTTCACAGAACAATTCGCTCCTGATGGTGTGGTGATGACCCTCGGCCTGTGGGAGAAGCTTCAGGTCACCATTTTTCAATCGATCACCACACGCACCGCAGGCTTCAACACCGTGCCGCTGTCGATGGAAACACTTTCGGATGCAGGCTTGCTGCTGATGATCGTGTTGATGTTCATCGGCGCCAGCCCAGGCGGCACAGGTGGGGGGATCAAAACCACCACCTTCGTTCTGCTGATGGGCACCACCCGTTCGATGCTTGAGGGCCGCAAGGATGTGGTCATTGGGCGGCACGAGATCCCCGCGTCGATTGTGTTCAAATGCGTTGGCGTCGCACTGGCTTCCGGCCTGTTCGTGATCCTGATGACCCTGCTTCTTGGGCTCGGACCAACAACGGCTGGAGAACCAACAGCTCAGTCTTTCAATTTCCTTGAAAAGCTGTTCACCTGCATGTCCGCCTTTTGCACCGTTGGACTGGATGTCGGTGTTACTGCCAATCTCAATCGTTGGGGCCAGTTGGTGCTGATGGTGGGCATGTTTGTGGGTCGATTGGGGATCATGCTGCTGCTTCAGTCCCTCTATGGCAGCAGGCCTCCTTCCCGGGTGGGCTACCCCCAGCAGGAGGTCTTCATTTGACGTTGGAAGCTGTTCCGCTCCACTTCGAGCCGCGGTGCCTGTCCGCGCAGCTGATGCTGTTGCTGCTGCCAGTGGCATGGCTGGGTGAGCAGCTGGATCCCTCTGAGGGACGGCCATGACCGACATCCCCTCCGTGCCGTTGCCCATTGGCTTCCGGGATGTGGATGCCACTGCACCGGAGGCGTGCGTCCGCTGCCTCGATTGCCTGCACCAGTTGCCTGCCGGCCGTGCCTACAAGGCCCGCGCCCTCGCCGCGCTGCAGCTCGTGCCCGGATGCGCCGCGCTCGATGTGGCCTGCGGCCTCGGCGACGATGTGGTCTTGATGGTGGCTGCCGGCGCGCGTGCCGTTGGCGCCGACTGCAGCCGCACGCTGCTGGCTGCCGCCCAGACGCGCCACAGCGCCACAGCGGCCAGCTTCCAGCTGGCGGATGCCAAGGCCCTGCCATTTGTCTCCGGCAGCTTTGATGCGGTGCGCATCGACCGGGCACTGCAACACATCGCACAGCCGGAACTGGTGGTGAAGGAGATGGCCCGCGTCACCCGCCGGGGCGGGGTGGTGCTGTGCGCTGAACCCGATTGGGGCACGTTCCTGCTGGGTGGTACCCACAGCGGGGTGAGTGAGCGCATCCAGCACGACTGGATCCGTTCGTTCCAGAACCCCTGGATCGGCCGCGCCCTGCCCGACCTGCTGAGCGCTGCCGGTGTTGGCGAGCTGCAACGCGAGGAGATCTGGCTGCCCACCCACGGATTCGCGGAATCGGATCTGCTCTTCGGCATTGAGGACAATGCCCGCAAGCTCGCCGCTGAGCAACCTGAGGCGCTGGACTGGCTTGAGCACTACCGCGACGGCGAGGCCTACGCGGGCGTGCTGATGCTGATCAGCTGGGGGCGGAAGCTGTAAGCAGCTGGCGTCAGTCGTCCGCCGTCGAGGTGGGCGCCGGCACAAACACGTCGAGCACGGCGGGGCACAGCTCAAACACGGCAGGGGTTTTGGTGGTGACCTCTCCGTCGGTGTTGACGCGCTTCCGCAATCGCGTGTGCACCTCGAAGGTTCTGCCCTGCCAGCGGTGGATGCCGAAACGGGAGTTGCCACGTCCAGACTTCAACGCCGGCAGCACGAAGAAGAGTTGCCACCAATGGGGGATTTCCAGGCTGTAGAGATCCAGCCGCTGGTCGTCGATGGCGGCATCCTTCACCACGGTGAGCCCACCGCCGTAGAACACTCCGTTGCCTACGGCGATCTGCAGGGTACGCCGATGGAGGATCTGCTGCCCATCGATATGGATCTCGGCATCGAAACGTCGCAGCGTCAGCAACGCCTTCGCCGCCGCGATCCCATAGGCAAGGATTCCCCAGCGCTTCTTGAGGTCTTTGGAGAGCGCATCTGTGATCTTGATGCTCAACCCGCAACTGGCCACGTTGAAGAAATACTTGCCGTTCACCCGGCCAAGGTCGATGGTCTGGCGATGTCCGTTGGCTACCACGCTGCAGGCCTCGGCCAGCGTCAGAGGCAGATTCAGGGTGCGGGCCAGGTCGTTGGCCGTGCCCAGAGGCAGGAGGCCCAGGGGAAGGTTTGTCTCCAGCAGCGCATCGATCGCCAGGTTAAAGGTGCCGTCGCCACCGCCGATCACCACAGCAGACACCTCGTCCTGGTGCCAACGAATGCAGTGCGAAAAATCTTCTGACCGCATCACCTGCCCAATGATGTATCTCACGCCCAGAGAGTTGAAGGCCGCCACCACCTCACCGAACCGTTCAAGCCCCTGCTTGGAGTGAAGATTGATCAACAGGAGGATGGGTTTTCCCGATCTGTCTGCCATGGCGTGGCGTATGGATCAAGTCGCTGATCGACTGTAGGGGTGGCTGAGGAATTGTGTGCCGCTAGGCCAAACAGAACACGACCAGGTTGTATCGAGCAAGTGAGTCCTCAGCCAAGACGTGCAACAGCGAGCAACGCAACGACTGAGAAGGCATCACCTGCTGAGCCATCACCTGCTGAGCCATCACCTGCTGAGTCATCACCTGCTGCGTCATCACTCGCTGAGCCATCACCGGCTTGAGACATCAGACATTCAGTGACATCCAACCCAGCCCGCCCTATCACGCCCCAATGTCACAGCTTCCAGACCATCCTCTCAACGATTGCTAGGTAGGCCTTGTCTTCGGTTTGCGTTTGCCTGCCTTCGTTCACACCTTTCGCCTGTGAGCACTAGGGATCACCATGGCCAGCGCCCCTCCAGGATCTGCGCCCGATGCGCCATGCACCGAGCCCTGCTTCCGCTTGCACCTGACCTCGCCGTCAGATGCCGTCACATGCCGTCAGGGACAATGCTGGCAGGTTGGCTTGGGCCCCATGTCGCGCGAACAGCTCAAGGCCTTTCTCCTCCGCATGCAGAACGACGCGGCGTTGAAGCAGCAGGTGCTGGCGGCTTCCACAGCCGACGACGTGGCTCAGATCGCCATCAAGCTGGGTTTTGAGTTCTCAGGGGACGAGCTGCTGCGGGCGTCCGGCCAGAAATTCGACAAGGTGACGGTACGCAAGAACGACGTGCCTGGCGAATACAGCTGAGAGCGGAACACACCCTCGGGCCTGCATGGAACCCATCCTGCGGCCGCCACACAGAGCACACCACGGCCGAGCACACCACGGCCGAGCACAACAAGGCCCAGCACAGCAAGGCCCAGCACTGTGAGCCCCTGCATCCAACGTCATCCCTTCCTTCTGAGCCTTCACAGTGCCGTGAAGGTGAGCGGTTCGTAGCGGGCCAGGCTCAGCCGCCAAAGTCCTTCGCCCCGTTGGCGCAATTGATCGAGCAACTCCGTGGTGTCGCCTTCGCGGATCCAGCGCGCCTTGAGTGCCGGCAGCTGCTCCTGCATCACCGCCAGAGGGAGCTGCAACAGCAGCAGGCTGGTGTCGCCGCCGCAACGGCTCATCGGCTGTGCGTCGCTGCGCTGCCACAGGCGGATCAGTAGCTCCAGGGCCAGGGTCTTGCCCGCCTCCCCCGGGCCTGATCCAGGGGCGATCGCCTCCTTTTGCGAGAGGCCATTGAGCGGCATGGCCCGCTGACCTCCCTGCTCGAGCAGGGCCAGACAGATCAGATAGGGCGCGTCAGCCACGGCAGCATCCACAGATTCCGGGTCCAGCTTGAGCGGTCGCGGTGAGGCCCACCCGGCGACGGGCGCGCCAGGCTGGAGCGGACTGTTTCGAGCGCCATGGTCGCTGCCCTGCTGATCCTGCTGGTGATGGTGGCGGTGGGGGTGTTGCTCAACCCCGGACGGGACCAGTTCGCCTGGTTCATCCGCCTGCGCCGCCCCGCCTGGCTCACCTTCGAGCGCCTGATTCCGGCGATCTGGGTGGCGATCTACGCCTGCTTCTATGCCTCGGCGTTGCTGTCCTGGAACGCCAGCTGGAGCTGGGGGCTGATGGCGGGCTACTTCGGGCTGCTGGTTCTGGTTCAGAGCTACACCTGGTTCATCTGCCGCACGCGCCGCCTCGCCAACGGCACCGCTGTGGGATTTGCGGGCTGGGTGTGGGGTCTGGCGCTCACCGTGGTTGTGCTGCAGATTTCAGTGCTGGCGGCTCTGCTGCTGGTGCCGTATCTGCTCTGGAGCCCTGTGGGCACCTTCGTGACCTGGCAGATGCAGCAGCTCAACAACGGACGCCCCCAACGCTTTGAGTGACCCCGCGCAGCCCATGGTGATCACGAGCCGCTACAGCCAGGCCCTGACCTGGGCCGATGAACTGCACCGCCCCCAGCGCCGCAAGGGCAAGCCGAACGTGCCCTACATCTCCCACCTGATCGCCGTCAGCGCTCTGGTCTGGGAAGACAGCGGCGATGAAGATCAGGCCATTGCGGCGCTGCTGCACGACGCCATCGAAGATGCGGGCGTCAGCCAGCACCAGATCGCCGCGCAGTTCGGCGAGCGGGTCGGCCGCATGGTGGCGGATTGCACGGACACCAGCGGAGCTGTGGCGGCGGGCGGGCAAAAGGAGCCCTGGATCCTGCGCAAGACGCGCTATGTGGAGCACCTGCAAACCGTGTCGCCGGATTCCCTGCTGGTGACCGCCGCCGACAAGGCCCACAACGCCCAGGACATGGTGCTGGATGCCCGCCGGGAGTCCGACAGCTGGAGTCGCTTCAACGCCGGTCTCGATGGCACTGTCTGGTATCTGCAGCAGATCCATCACACCCTCAACCAGCGCCTGCCCCACAGCCGCTCGAAGGAACGGCTGGGCGAAGCGCTCAAGGAAATGATGGGCAGTGAGGCCTACCTCCGCCTGGTTCCTGCTGGGGTGGCAGCTGAGGACTGGGCCAGCAGCTATCTGGAACGGCTAACGGCGGACTCTCTCTTCTGAGTGAGCTGGCTGCGGGAATTGGGCTGCGGAGTGGGTTGAGGGGCTGGGCCGTGCCGATCCCCATGGCAGAGCGCTGCAGAGGAACGGTTGGAGCTGCTGGTTCGATCGGATTGGCGTGATCGGATCGGAGGCCAGCCCGTGTTCGTCGGCCGGCCGCCCACCCCCTTCACAATCTGTTACAGTCAATGAAACATTCCGCAACACCCCATGGCTGAATCCTCCCGCTTCGGTTTTGTCGCCTTCGCCGAAACCTGGAATGGCCGCCTGGCCATGCTCGGCTTCGTGATCGGGCTCGGCACCGAGCTGCTCACCGGTCAGGGCATCCTTTCCCAGCTCGGCCTCTCCTGATCGTCATGGACACCGATTACACCGCTTCGATCGCCGCTGTCTTCGCCCTCGTGGTGGTGCTCACCGGCATGGTGACCTTCATGCTCACCCGCCCCAGCGACCTCGCCTCGAAAAGCCAATGACCGCCACCCTCGCTCTCGTTCTGTTTGGCACCTGGTTGGTGGGCGCCCTGCTCCAGCCCGCTCCGGCTTCCGACTGACGGCCGGTTTCGGGCTGACCTTCTCTGCCTCGCCAGACCTGCAGCTCCCCGGCTCACGTTCCTTTTTCTCCCGCTCACCCGATCCCCCGCCCCTCCAGCCATGACCAACACCCCCATCAACGCCCGTTACGCCCCTGAGCGGGATGAGCAGCAGCTGCACATGGAGCAGCTCCAGCGCGCCGAGCGCTTCAACGGCCGCGCCGCCATGCTCGGCATCGTGATCGGCATCCTCACCGAGGCCCTCACCGGCGCCGGCATCGCCCACCAGATCGGCCTCGGTCCGCTCGTCGACGGTTACGTCGCCTGCCGCACCCAGTTCCTGCCGTTCTGCTTCTGAGCCCGGCTGCCTGCTCGTGCTCAGGCCTGGGCAGGCTTTCCTACCGGTGAAGTGTCTTTTGCCTGGCACAGTGGAACGTCGGTGACAAGGGCCATGGCGTTCAGCGCGAAAACGGAATATGGCCTGATCGCCCTGATCGATCTGGCCGATGCCCATGGCACCGGTGAACTGCGGCAGACCGGTGACATCTGTCGCCGGCATGGCATTCCGGTGCGCTATCTCGAGCAGATGCTTACGGCCCTGCGCAAGGATGGCTTTCTCACCAGCATCCGGGGACCACGCGGTGGTTTCCAGCTGGCCCGGCCGCCCGGGGACATCACCATCGCCGCGGTGGAGATCTGCCTGGAAGGTGATTCCAGCAATGAGCGCCAGGGCGACCGCGACGACCCGGAATTTCAGGTGCTCAAGGCATTGGATCAGAAGCTGGAGGAGGCGCGCGCGTCGTTGCTCTCCAGCACCACCCTGGCCGATCTGCTGGTGGAACGAAACAAACGGCTCCAGCCCCAGCCGATGTTTTACATCTGAGCGCTCGCTGCTGACTGGTGGGCTTGCATCAGGATCCTGAGCTGTAGGAATAGTGGTGAATCCTGAGCGCCTGGCTCACACCTGAACGCTCTGCAATTCCTTCCTGCTGGGCTGCAGGCGGCGCCGGATTTCCCCGTCGATCAGCAGCATCGATTCCCCGCGCGCGAAGGGCTGCCACTGTTCATCGGTGGTGAGCGGCTCGGTGCTGAGGATTGTCACCACATCCTTGGCGGTTGTCACGCAGGAAAAGTCCACCTGCAGGGGCACATCGGCCAGGGTGGCCCTGCCAAACGGCGCCCGGCGGGTGAGCCAGTGCAGCCGGGTGGTGGCGCTGGCGAACAGCCAGCGGCCATTGCTGATCAGCACATTGAAGGTGCCCCTCTGTGCCAGCTCGGCGGCGCAGTGGTGCAACAACTCGAAGAGGGCGGCGGGATTCTCTGCATCGGGCTGGGCCGCATCGAGCTGCTGCAGGATCCAGCAGAAGGCTGCTTCGCTGTCGGTGCTGCCGCAGGGGCGGTGCTGATCTCCCAGCGGAATCTCCCCCTGCAGATCCCCGTTGTGGGCGAACACCCAGCGCTGGCCCTGCCAGGAACGGGAAAAGGGATGGCAGTTGTCGAGGGCCACCACACCGCGGGTGGCCTTGCGGATGTGGGCGATGCTCACCAGTGCCTTGGGGGAGCGCTCCGCCAGCTGATCCGCCAGGGCGGAGAAGGCGGCGGGGGCGTCCTCCCGCAGCACGGTGAGGCCATGGCCATCGGGGGTGAAGCTGGCCAGCCCCCAGCCGTCGGCATGCTCGCCGGTGGCCCCCCCGCGGCGGCTCAGCCCCCGGAAGGAGAAGCCCATGTCGGTGGGGGTATTGGCGTTCAGGGCCAGCAGCTCACACATGGTCGGCTCAGCGGGTGTTGGCGAATAGACGGTCCCAGAGCCCGCCGTCGCCGAAGAACTCCTTGTTCACCTTGGGCCAGCCGCCGAAGTCGGCCACCGTGAAGAAGGTCTTCACTGGGGCAAAGCGACCCTTCACCCGCGCCCAGACCGTGGGGTTGGTGGGGCGGAATCCCTCCTCGGCAAAGACGGCCTGGGCCTCTTCGCTGAACAGATAGGCGGCCAGGGCCTCGGCGGCCTTGCGCGTGCCCTTGCGCTCCACCACCTTGTCGACCACGGCCACAGGACCTTCGATGCGGATGTTGAGCTCCGGCACCACGAAGGGATCCTTGAGCACACCACTGCGGGTGGCCAGGATCGCTTCGTTTTCGTAATTCAACAGCACATCCCCCTGGTCGCGCTTGAGGAACACATCGGAGGCTTCGCGCGCATCCTTGGGCAGGTTATCGACGTTCCTGTACACGCTGGAGACAAACGTCTCGGCCTTTTGCTGGCTGCCGCCGGACTGGGTCACCGAGCCCCACAGGCCCAGGAAATTCCAGCGGGCACCCCCGGAGGTTTTCGGGTTGGCTGTCACCACCGTGATGCCGGGCTTGGTCAGATCGGCCCAGCTGGCGATGCGCTTGGGGTTGCCGGGCCGCACCAGGAAGGCCACGGCGGAGTTGGTGATGATGCTCGCGTTGGGGAATTCCTTTTCCCAGCCGGGATCCACAAACCCGGACTCCTCGAGTTTGTTCACGTCCGCGGCCAGGGCCAGGGTCACCACATCGGCATCGAGGCCATCGATCACCGCCCGGGTCTGGGTGCCGGAACCGCCGTAGCTGGTTTTGATCGCGAGCTCCTGGCCTGTTTTCGCTTTCCAGGACGCGATGAACTTCGGCAGCAGGCGGTCGTAGGCGCCTTTGGTGACGGCGTAGCTGACCAGCAACAGCTCCTGCCGTTCGCCGCCGCTGCCGGCCGCGTCGCCAGCGGCGTCCGGGGCTGGCGTCGAGCCGCCGCAGCTGGTCAGCAGCAGCAGGGAACCTGCTGCGGAAAGGGCGAGCAGGCGCAGGGAAGACTTAATCACGTATTCCGGTCGGAAACTCGCCTTAAAGATACCACGGCAATCCGATCGGAAACTGTGTTCAAGCCATCGGCCCCAGGCCGCGTGGGCTGGGGCTGGAGTTGAAACTGGGACTGGCGCCGCTGCTCAGCGGGTGGCGCGGAAGATCTGATCCCAGATGGCGCCATTGGCAAAGAACTTGCTGGTCACCGCAGGCCAGCCGCCGAAGGTGTCGATCGTGAAGGCCTTGAAGGCTGGGAATCTTCCCCGGGCCAGAGCCTTGCCGGCGGCGGTGGCGGGCCGGAAGCCGTTCTCCACGAACACTCTCTGAGCTGGAGCGGTGTAGAGAAACCGGGTGAAGGCCTCCGCCACCCGACGGCTGCCGCGCCGGTCCACCACCCTGTCCACGACGGCCACGGGCTGGGCCGTCAGCACATTGGGCGAGAAGGTTTTCCAGGGTTCCTTCCACTCCCCTTTGCGCCTGGCCAGGATCGCTTCGGTTTCCCAGTTGAGCAGCACATCTCCCTGGTTGCGCTTGAGGAAGAAGTCGGTGGCTTCGCGGGCATCTTTTGGCAGAACTTCGGCGTTCTTATAGACATCCCGGATGAAGCTTCTGGCCTTGGCCTCGCTGCCGCCCGGCGACTGGGTGACGGCTCCCCAGAGGGCCACGAAGTTCCAGCGGGCGCCCCCTGATGTTTTGGGATTGGCAGCCACCAGATTCACATCAGGGCGTGCGAGATCAGCCCAGCTGTTGATCCGTTTGGGGTTCCCCTTGCGCACGAAGGCCACCACCGTGGAGTGGATCGGTGCCGCATTGTTGGGCAGTCGGTTCTGCCACCCCGGCCTGATCAGGCCGGCCCGTTCGATCGCCAGCGTGTCAGCAGCCAGGGCCAGGCTCACCACATCGGCTTCCAGCCCATCGATCACGGCACGGGCCTGGCTGCCGGAGCCGCCATAGCTGCCGCGGAAGGTCACGGTCTGGCCGGTCTTCTGTTTCCAGTCGGCGGCGAACAGCCGGAAGATCTGGTCATAGGCGTTCTTGGTCACCGCATACGACACCACCGTGAGCGTGATCGGTTTGGGCGGTTGCTGGGCCTGGGCGATGGAGCCATGCAGGTGGACGGCGGCGCCGGCCGTCAGGGGCAGGAGGGCCAGTCCGGTGAGCAGCAACTGGCGGCGCCGCAAGGGGGCCGGCGTCGAAGAATCAAACACGGTTCGTCGATCGGGAACTTGTGCAAGTTATGGCGACTGCGCCTGAGGTGGTGTGCCTCAAAATACCGGTACCTCGATCGGGAATAAGTCATAGTCTCCGGCAGTTGCTTGCCCCCCATGGCCTGTTCGTCGCGAATGCCCCTGTTGCTCGCTTTCGCCGTGCCCGAACCGCCACCCCATCGCCCGCCGACACCGTGACACCTTCCCTGCACCACAGCCCCTTGCAGCTGACGCTCCACCCTCAGGACGTGCTCCCCGAAGCGATGAGCTGGCGCCTGCATGAGGGCTATGTGCGTTCTGTGGCCTGGGATCTCGAAGGCGAATGCCTCGCCCTCGGCCTCTGGGGGCCTGGCGAGGTGATCACCTCTGAGGATCCCGTGATCCAGCCCCTTGAACTGCAGTGCCTCACCACCGTGGTGGTGGAGCACATCACCTTTGAGCCCGGGCTTCAGCAGCAGCACCTGCGCAGAGAACGCCAGATGCTGGCCGAACTGCTCACCATCCAGCGCATCCGCGCCGGCGATCGCCGCCTGCTGACGCTGCTCACCTGGATCGCCCGGTCCCATGGGCAGATCAACCGCCATGGCTGCCGCCTGTCGTTGAGTGAGCTCAACCTCACCCACCGCGGTCTGGCCGAACTCTGCGGCCTCACGCGCGTCACCGTGACCAAACTGCTCAGCCGCTTTCGCGCTGAAGGCCGCCTCGTCGCCGTGGGTGACAACGATCTGCTGATCCCCCGCCAGCCATGAGCGCCGTCACCCCTCCCTGGTGCCTCCATTGGGGCCGCGACGGCGAGCTCGACAGCCGCGATCGCCAGGACGTGCTGGACGCACTGCTGGTTCAGGAGCAGGGCCTGGCCCGCCTGCTGCTCCATCAGGCCCGGCCAGGTGCGCTGCCACCGCGCCCGCCCGGAGCTGAGGCTCAGATCACGAAGTCGGACACGAAGGTGCGCGCTTCCCGGCTGGTGATGTGCAGGGCATCGCCGGCCTTGAGGTCGTGGTAGTCGATGCGTTCGCGTGGCAGCTGGGCCATCACCACCTCGCCACTGCCGAGCACCAGTTCGGCCTGGATGTCACGGCCCATGTGAGTGAGCCGGCGCAGCACGGCCGGCACGCTGCCGCTCTGGGCGGTGCGGTGCAGCTCCAGATCATGGGGGCGGATGAACAGATTGCCTTTCTGCTGCTGCTCGCCGGCAACGGCAGCAGCGGCCGCCTCGGCGGCACCGCCTGCAACAGCGGCACCACTGGGGGCCAGTGGAACATGGGCCGGCAGCACGTTCACCGCTCCCACGAAGCTCATCACGAAGGGGCTGGCCGGCTGGTCGTAGATCTCCGCGGGGGAGCCGATCTGCTCGACCCTGCCGTTGTTCATCACCACAATGCGATCCGCCACCTCCATGGCTTCTTCCTGGTCGTGGGTCACGATCACCGTGGTCACGTGCATCTCGTCGTGCAGGTTGCGCAGCCAGGCGCGCAGTTCCTTGCGCACCTTGGCGTCGAGAGCGCTGAACGGTTCATCCAGAAGCAGCACACGGGGCTGTACGGCCAGCGCCCGGGCCAGGGCCACCCGCTGACGCTGGCCGCCGGAGAGCTGGGAGGGGTAGCGGTTGCCGAACCCCTGCAGTTGCACCAGCTCCAGCAGTTCATCGACGCGGCGTCGAATCGTGGCAGGGCTCCAGCCACGCAGCTCCAGCCCGAAGCCCACGTTCTGACGCACGCTGCGGTGCTTGAACAGGGCGAAGTGCTGGAACACGAAGCCCACCTGCCGATCCTGCACCGAGCGGCTGGTGGCTTCTTCGCCTGTGATCCAGATGCGGCCGTCGTCAGCCTCCTCAAGGCCGGCGATCAGGCGCAGCAGGGTGCTTTTGCCTGAGCCGGACGGCCCCAGCAGAGCCACCAGCGAACCCGTTTCCACGTCGAGGCTGACGTCGTCGACGGCGCGGAAGGAACCGAACTGCTTGCTCACACCGGCAACGCGGATGCCCATGACAGAGGGAGGCGGTGAACGACCGCCGCACGCTACAGCAATAGTCCTATTTCCCACCGGCGTACCGTTGAACTAATCGGCAAACGGTGATACGGTCCCGCCAACCGCTGCCGTCTTCCGCCATGACTCCTGTCCTGCTGGTCCGAGCCCGACGACTGGAGCTGCCCAGCTGGCTGCAATTGAGCTGGTCGTGGCGGATCACCTGGCTCTACATGGCCTTCGTGCTGTTCCTGCCGCTCGGAGCCCTGGCCCTCAAGGCCGCCTCCGTGAGCCCGGATCAGTTCTGGCGGCTTGCCACGACCCCTGAAGCACTGGCCACCTACCGGGTCAGCTTCGGCCTGTCGCTGCTGGCCGCCCTGCTCAACGGGGTGTTCGGGCTGGTGATCGCCTGGGCCCTGGTGCGCTGCAGCTTCCCCGGCCGGCGCCTGCTCGATGCCCTGATCGACCTCCCCTTCGCCCTGCCCACCGCCGTGGCGGGCCTGGCCCTGGCGGCGATCTACAGCACCAACGGCTGGATCGGCGGTCCCCTGTTCGCTCTGTTCGGGCTGAAGGTGTCGTTCACCTGGCTGGGGGTGGCGATCGCGATGGTGTTCATCTCCCTGCCCTTCGTGGTGCGCAGCGTGGAGCCGGTGCTTGAGGCCCTGGAACGCGACCAGGAGGAAGCCGCCTGGTGCCTGGGCGCCAGCCCCAGACAGACCCTCACCAAGGTGGTGCTGCCGCAGCTGATGCCCGCGATCCTGGCCGGTGTGGCCCAGGGCTACAGCCGCGCCGTGGGGGAATACGGCTCGGTGGTGATGATCTCCTCCAACGTGCCGTTCAAGGATCTGATCACCCCCACCTTGATCATCCAGAAGCTGGAGGAATATGACTTCGAAGCCGCCACCGTGATTGGCATGGTGATGCTCGGCTTCTCGCTGGTGAGCCTGCTGATGATCAACGGCCTGCAGGTGTGGGGACGCCACTGGGAAGCCAACCCAGCCACCGGCGCCTGAGCAGTGCGGTGGCTGTGAGCAGTTCGTTGGCTGCGTTCAGCCCGTTCCATCCAATCAGCCCTTGAATCGTTACCCCTGAGATTCCGATGCCTTCACCGTTACGCGTTTGGCGCCTGCCTGTGCCCAAGTTTCAGGCTGCCAGCCTGATTCCCGTGATCGCCATGCTTTATGTGGGCGTGATCATCCTGCTGCCAGCTCTGGAGGTGGTGGCCGGCGCCTTCGCCAAGGGGCTGGCACCCTTCATCGATAACATTCAGTCCGAGGAACTGCGCTCGGCAGTGATGCTGACGCTGCGCTGCACCGCCATCGCCGTGCCGGCCAACACGGTGTTCGGCCTGGCGGCGGCCACGGCCATCGCCCGGCGCCAGTTCCGCGGCAAAGCCCTGCTGCTCAGTGTGATCGACCTTCCCTTCTCGATCTCGCCGGTGGTGGTGGGCCTGATGCTGGTGCTGCTCTACAGCCCCACCAACGGACTGCTCGGTGGTGTGGTCAGCAGCCTGGGCTGGAAGATCATCTTTTCCTGGCCCGGCATGGCCCTGGCCACGATCATCGTCACCTTTCCGTTCATGGCGCGGGAGGTGATTCCGCTGCTGGAGGAGGAAGGCTGGGACCAGGAAGAGGCGGCGCGCACCCTCGGCGCCTCCAACTGGCAGGTGTTCTGGAAGGTGACCTTGCCTTCGGTGCGCTGGGCGGTGGTGTACGGGCTGATCCTCACCACAGCCCGCGCCCTGGGAGAATTCGGCGCGGTGGCCGTGGTGAGCGGCAATATCGCCGGCCAGACCCAGACGCTGCCGCTGTTCGTCGAAGATGCCTACAAGCAGTACAACACCGAACTGGCCTATGGCGCGGCCCTGGTGCTGGCCGGTGCCGGCCTGGTATCACTGCTGCTGAAGCTGTTCGTGGAGCAGCTGATCGGTGGCGCCCGCAAGGAGAGCGTTCCCGAGCCGGAGTCGATCAGCTGACAGGTGCCGCCACGATCGACATGGTGCTGTCAAGGATGCAATGGTGTGGCCAAGAGTGCAATGGTGCGTCAAAAGCGAGAGGCTGCGGCCATCAGCGCCATGGTGTTGCACGGAGCTTAGTGGCGTTGCAAGGAGCTGATGGGTGCCGCCAGGCGCTTAAGGAATCAGCCCGGCCTTCAAGAATTCCACGGGCCGCAATCGTTTCCCTCGGACATCCTTCAGCCAAGACAAAAGCCCAGCGGCAAACCGCTGGGCAGGCAGGACAGGTGAGCCCGGAAGCTCAGCTGAGGCGATCAGCCCACGAAGGCACGCACCGGTGCTGACACGCCGGGCGACTGGGTGCCCTTCAGGTAGGCAAGCATGGTGTCGGCATCCGACACTTCAAAGGGGTCGCTGGCGCAGTTGTCTTCGTAGCCGGGCTCCACGAACAGCTTCTCGATCGTGCCGTCATTGACGAGCATCGAATAGCGCCAGGAGCGCAGACCGAAGCCCAGATTGCTCTTCTCCACCAGCATCCCCATCTTGCGGGTGAATTCGCCGTTGCCGTCAGGCAGCAGGAACACCTTGTCGGCGCCCACTTGCTTGCCCCACTGGTACATCACGAAGGCGTCGTTCACTGAGACGCACACGATCTGATCCACACCCAGGGCCTGGAACTCGGCGGAGAGCTCCTCATAGCGGGGCAGGTGGTTGGAGGAGCAGGTGGGGGTGAAGGCCCCGGGCAGGGAGAACACCACCACTTTCTTGCCCTTGAACAGGTCGTCGGTGCTCAGATCCTGCCAGCGGAAGGGGTTGGGGCCCTCCACGGATTCGTCGCGCACGCGTGTCTTGAAGATCACGCTGGGAACACGGTCGATGACAGCCATGAAAGGGAATGCGGAACGTACAGATCGCTGCAACGCCTGGGGGCGTCGTCGCGGTCAGATTAAGTCATAGTCATTTCGGATAAGCGGCGTGAAGGGTCGGTTTTCGCCACCTCCTCCGCCCATCAGCGCTGCAGGGTTCGCCACGTGGGTCATGGCGCTCGCGGTGGCTGGTGCCGGCTCAATTCCCAGCGGCTCAGGTGATGGGCGGCGTCAAAACTGAGGCAGACCTGCGCAAAGTGATCGGCCCTCAGCAGGCAGCCGAACTGGAGCTGAAAGGGTCCGGCGGGCAGGCGATCGGGCAGCGAGCACACCAGGTTGTCGTCGAAGGCGGCGGTGTGGCAATGGAGGGCGAACGCAGCCGGCTCAAAGCCAGTGATCGGCGCGGCAGCGGAGGGCTCCTCCGGCCAGACCCCCGGTTCAAGCACGTGCCGCTCACCCGGCCAGCCGCACACCCGTTCCAGCAGCTCGTCAGCGGAAGCCAGCGGCCCCCGCGGCGGATCGATCGAGCCCCGCTGGCACCGGAACGCTGTGGCGCCAACCGATTCAAGCTGGACGGAGCCGTCACTCATCGGCTCAAACAGAGCGATCAGCATCGAGCGGGAGCGGCCGCTGAACAGGTTGATCTCGTGGCCGCAGCGGGCCACGTCACCGGTCATCGTCAGGCTCGACTGGCCTCCCGCCCCGGGGAATTGCCAGCAGCTGCCACTGCTGTTGTAAGTGTTGCGGCTCAGCGGCAGGATCCGCTCGTTGCCAGGGGCGAAGCGCAGGCCGGTGCCGTGCCAGGTGCCGTGGTCGGCATCGCTGAACGCAATGGCATAGGTGCTCTGGGGAATGTCCAGCGAAGGCCGCTGGAAATCAAAGCCGCTGGGCTGACGGAGATACCAGCGGGTGGGCCCTTGCCAGTGGCCATCGAAATTGGCGCGGTTGAGTTCCCACTGGCGCTTCTGCCCTAGCGCCTCCCGATCAGAGCCAGGCGGCCTTTCCATTGGCTCAGCCTATCGATCACGGCCGGCCAAACCCACCACCTGTGGCCAGAATCGCCTCAACCCGGCACCACCTTGCATGCGCCCCACTCCCGCCACCGACCCCCTCACCGTGCTGGAGGCTCTGCAGTGGCGCTACGCCACCAAGATGTTCGATGCCGCGCGCACCATTCCCGCTGAGCTCTGGAGCAACCTTGAGCAGTCGCTGGTGCTCAGCCCCTCCTCTTACGGCCTGCAGCCGTGGAAGTTCCTGGTGATCGAGGATCCTGCCCTGCGCAGTGAGCTGCGTCCCTTCTCCTGGAACCAGTCGCAGATCACCGACGCTTCCCATCTGGTGGTGTTCCTGGCCAAGCGCACGATCGACGGTGCCGATCTCGATCGCCTGATCGAGGCCACCAGCACGATCCGCGAGCAGCCGATCGAGCAGCTGGCCTTCTATCGCTCGATGATGCAGAAAGACCTGCTCGATGGTCCCCGCAGCGCCCTGATCGATCAGTGGTCCACCAACCAGCTGTACATCGCCCTTGGGACCTTCATGACGGCGGCCGCGCTGCTCGGCATCGACACCTGCCCGATCGAGGGCTTTTCTCCCCCCGACTACGACCGGCTGCTGGGGCTTGAAGCCTCCCCCTACCGCAGCGCAGTGGTCTGCGCCGCCGGCTACCGCTCCGCTGATGACAAGTACGCCAGCCTGGCGAAGATCCGTTACTCCACCGCGGAGTTGATCGAGCACCGCTGAAGGCGTCGGCCTGCGCAGCCGCCGCATGCCGCTGCCACTCCGGGCTGAGCCACAGCCCTCTGGTTGGCCTCCCCGCTCGCCCGCGCCCGCGCCAGCTTGGGCGAACGCTGAGCGAAGATGCGGGGATTCGCTGACCCCCATGGCTCGATTGATCATGGTTCTCAAGCCCCGCGGGCCGGCGGCGGAACAGGATCTGATTCCCGTTCTGCTGCCTGCGCTCGTTCAGCTGGGCACCGAAATCGATCAGCAGGGGCCCGTCCACCTGAGTGGCCTGCTGCGTGTGCCGCCCCAGGGCCTGGCGGTGCAGCTGTTCGCTGATGTGCAGCCCCAGTCGGATGGCCCCGAACTGGATGTGGTGCTGATGAGCGGCGAAGCCATGACCAAGGGCGCACCACTCACCCGCCAGACCCTGCAATCCCTGATTGATCTGTTGCCGCTGCATGCCGCCGGCCTGGAGCTGATCTTCCGCTCCGACCGCGACGGTCCGCTGCCGCGTCAGAAGCGTGCTCCGGCTCCCGCCAGCCGGTGATCCGCGCCGTTGGTGATGGGGGGCCGCTGCTGGTGATCGCCAGCAGCAACCGGCACAAGATCCGCGAGCTTGCGGCGATGCTGGAGGCGGCTCGTCTGCAGGTGCTGCCTCAGCCCGACGGGCTCGAGGTGGAGGAAACGGGCGCCACCTTCGCCGAGAACGCCCGGCTCAAGGCTGAAACCGTGGCCGCCCTCACCGGCCGCTGGACCCTGGCCGATGACTCCGGTCTGTGTGTCGATGCCCTGGGCGGCGCGCCGGGCATCTACTCGGCCCGCTACGCCCCAAGCGATGCCGAGCGCGTCAGCCGGCTGTTGCAGGAGCTTGGTGACACCCCCTACCGCAGCGCCGCCATCGTGTCGGCGCTGGCGCTGGCGGATCCCAGCGGCCGCACCGTGCTGGAAGCCGAGGGCATCTGCCGCGGCGAGATCCTTACCCGCCCGGTGCAGGCCTCTGGCTATGGCTACAACACGCTGCTGCATGTGCGCGAGGCCGGCTGCACGCTGGCCGAGATGAGCACCCATCAGCTCGAGAAGCTCGGCAGCCGCGCCAAGGCCGCCCGCCAGCTGGCCCCGGAGCTGCGCCGGTTGCTGGGCGTCTGAGCTCTGCCGGCTGCGGAGCCTGTCCGCAGCGGATCATCAGCGCCACACTCTTCGGCCAGGGTGGCGGCTAGCGGTTGATCACCTCGATCGCGCGCATGGCTGCGGCATAGGCTTCGTCCACATCGCCTTCGCGGCCCGCAAGGGTGAGGCGGCCGTAGGCGCCCACGGCTTTCACATCCACCACGGTGATGTTCGACGACTTCTCTGCCTCGTTGGCGGCGATCAGCACGTAGCCGGCGGGCTCGGTTTCCAGGATGAACATGCTCATGCCCGACTGGATCATCGAGCCGCGGCGGTTCTGGCGGTTGATCAGCACTGCATGGTCGGGGGTGATGGCGCGGATGATCTCCGACCAGGTGACCTCGCAACGCCCGCGCCGCTCCACCGTGGTGCCCATGGCATCCACCACCGCCTGGCCGGAGAGCAACACGCTGCTCTGATCGCGGTGATAGAGCGCCAGCGAGCCGAAGGCCCGCTCCACCACCTTCTGGCCGAGCCGCACGGTGCTGGCCTTCAAGGCGATGTCGGTGAGGCGGTGCACCGCCATGCCCGGTGCCACCTCCAGCCAGAGGCAGGCATCGCCGGGGATCGGCAGGAACCCCTGCGACACCGTGCCCATGTAGGCCGCCAGCTGGGGCTGCAGCGAATCGAGGAACACGTAGGCCCTCAGCTCGATCTCCGCGCCCAGCTGAATCGAGGGGCTATGGCTGCCGGTGAGACGCGTGAGGCTGGACCGGCGGGCGGGCTGCGCTCTGGAGTCGCCGGGGCTGAAGGACACGTTCGCTGGCAGTGGGATCGATCGGCGGACGGGATGCAATCGGCTGGATTCGCCTCCGCCGCGCCTGTGCACCGCAGGCCGATTCCCCTGGACGTGGGGCGTTCAATTGGTGCGGATCCTACCGTTCGGCCCCCACCAGGCCTGGCTGCGCGGGGCTCGGTGGGAAGGGCTACAGCAGCGGCCGCCAGCGCCGCTATCACAGGGGCCTGCCGCTGCATCGCTCGCCATGCTCACCCCCACCACCCGCTTGAAGCTGCAAGCCATCCTGCGCCGCATCGAAGCGGCCCAACCGGTTACCTTGCAGGAACGCATCTATCTCCAGAAGTTCGCCAGCCGCGATGGCGCCGTGGCCAGCTGGGTGCGCCGAACCGAGCGGCGGCGTCTGCACGACGCAGACGATGGCCTGGATCGCCTGCTGAGCGATCTGGATCTTGCCGATCCCGATCCTGCAGCCCCATTTCATCCCGATCACGATGACATCGGCGACTGGTTCAGTGGCGCCCCCCACTGGTTGAGACGCAGTTGAACCGGTAATTTCCGGCCACGTGTGTCTCTTTCCGGTCATGACCACCAAGCGCACCAGTTCCGCCGCTGCCACCACCGGATCCACCACGCCGATCCCGCGCGACCCGAACGGCGGCGGGGATGGGTCGTTCGCCAGCTGGATCGCCGGCGCGATCGATCAGGGCGTCAAGCCGGAGCAGGCGCTGGCGGTGGTGGGTCTGGGTCTGATGCGCGGCATGGGCGGCGCGGCGATCGGCCTGCCAGTGGCCCAGGCCGATGGCTTCGATCTGGAAAGCCCGGTGCAGCTCCAGTCGATGAAGGGGCGGCTTGAAGCGATCGCGCTGGCGATCAGCACCGGCGCTCCCCTCTCCACCCATGAGGTGGGTCTGCTGCTGGGCGCCCGTCCCGGCGCTCCCCGGGTGCGGCGTGCCGGTGTGGTGGCCGAGCGCATCGGCCGCAACGTCTGGCAACTGCGCCGCTCCAGCGACGACGAGCGTTCCTCCAACGCGGGCTTCAGCGAAGGCTTCCGCCGCCGGCTCTGAACGCAAGCCTTCAGGCTGGTCCGAGCGTGTGCGTCCCTTTCTGTGATGACCGCGCCGGCGCTTTCCCCTCATGACCGCGCAGGCGCTGTTCCATCTCTCGTTTCCGGCGTTCGACCTCGACGCCACCGAACGGTGGTATGTGGAGGGCCTTGGCTGCCGGCGCGGCCGCCGCAGCGCCACGGCCCTGGTGCTGGGCCTCGGTGGCCATCAGCTGGTGGCCCATCTGGTGCCGGCCGAGGGTGCTGAGGGGTCTGATCCGCCGCAGCGGGGCATTTACCCGCGCCACTTCGGCTTGATTGTGGCCGACGCCAGCCACTATGAGGCCCTTGAGCAGCGGGCACGGCAGCAGCAGCTGCGCTTCGGGGTCTCTGCCAAGACCCGCTTTGCCGGCGAGATGCTGGAGCACCGCAGCTTCTTCCTGATTGATCCGGCCGGCAACTGGCTGGAATTCAAGTGGTATCTCCATCCCGAGGCGGTGCTCGGCCTGGCCGACCTCGATCGGGTGGGCGAAACCGCCCCGTCTCCTGCCACCCTGCCGCCGTAATGAACGAGCTGATCGCCGAGCTCAACCTGCTGCCCCACCCGGAGGGCGGCTTCTACCGGGAGATCCATCGCTCGCCGTTGCAGGTGCACCGCGAGGACGGCGCCGCGCGCGCCGCCTTCACCGTCATCCATTTCCTGCTGCCGGCGGGGGTGACCAGCCGCTGGCACCGGGTGAACGGCGCCGAGGAGAGCTGGCATCACCTGGCCGGTGCGCCGCTGCTGCTCTGGCGTGGGGCAGAGGATCCCGCCATCGCGCCGCCAGAGCAGCTCGAACTCGGCCCGCGCCACCCGGACCGTCCGCAGCAGGCGCCGTTTCAGCTGATCCCGGCCGGCTGGTGGCAGGCGGCCCGCAGCAGCGGCGCCTGGACCCTGGTGCACTGCTGCGTGGCGCCGGGCTTCAGCTTCGAGGATTTCGAGCTGCACCAGAGCAGCGAAGACCTGCTGCCGCAGCCGGATCAATACCAGTCGGGGGTGTAGATGCGCACCCGGCCCACCCCCACGGGGCTGGCCACCGGCTGCGGCCCCACCGGAAACGCCCGCACCGTGTAGAGGTAGGTGTCGGCCACGATCGGGTTGCGCACGGGCCGTAGCGACACGGTCACGGTTTCGCCGGGCATGGGCGGCTGGGGGAAGCGGATCAGAAACTGACGCCGCGCCTCATCGAAGCTTGCCTCCACCGGCACGGACCTGCCTTCGCGGCGCGGCTTGCCGATGAAGGCGCGGGTGCGGCTGGCGTCGAAGTCGAATTGCCAGTCGGCACCACCGATCTGCTGAACCTCCAGCGCTCCCAGCGCCGCACCGGCCTGCTCCGGCATCGGAATCGTGAGGTAGTACTCCGGCCAGGGTTGGGAGACGTTCGAGCTGTAGGTGATCAGGCTGAGCTGAAACGGGGCTTTCACGAAGTAGGTGGAGCCGCGGATTTCCACCGCTGCTGCCTGGCGCTCAAGCGTGGCCGGGGGCAGCGCGGCAGCGAGCAGCAGCGCCACGCTCACCAACGCTCCCGTTGCCGGCGCGAGGCGGCGTTGGATGTCGCTGAATCGCCAGGTGCGTGGGAGGACGCCAAGGCGCCTGCGGGTGGGGTTGAGCATGGGCGGAGCGCGGAGCGCCTCAGGGGGTGGCAGGGTCGCTGGGGCCGGCGTTGACGGGGGGCACTGCGGCTTGCGGCGCGGCAGATTCCAGCAGGGGCGATTCCAGGCGGCTCAGCAGGCGGGGCAGCAGCAGGATCAGCACGATCAGCAGCAGGGCGCCGAGGCCGAAGCCCACCACACTCGAGAGCATGCGATCCAGGGGAATCCAGCGCCCGCCCAGCCAGGCCAGGGACACCATCGTGGTGGACCAGAGAGCGGCACCGGCGAAGTTGAACAGCAGGAAACGGCCATAGGGCATGCCCACCGCGCCGGCCAGGGGACCGGCAATCACCCGCAGCACGGCAACGAAGCGTCCGAGCAGCACCGAGGCATCGGCATGGCGGAGGAAACGGCGCCGCAGCACTTCCATCTGCTCGGGCCGCTGGCCCAGCAGGCGGCCCACCCGCAGCACCAGCGTCCAGCCGGCCCAGCGCCCCACCAGATAGCCCAGGTTGTCGCCGATCACCGCACCCACCAGGGCGGCGCCGATCACACCCCCCACCTGCAGCTGGCCGCTGCCGGCGGCGTAGCCCCCCAGCAGGGTGAGGGTTTCACCGGGCAGCGGCAGACCGGCGTTCTCCAGCAGCATGCCGGCAAACACCACCAGGTAGCCCCAGCGGCTCAGCAGCCCCTGCAGCTGCTCGGTGCTGATGTCCGGCAGTGTGAACGCCAGAGGCAGCTGTGCGAGCAGCTCCAGGCTGATGGTCATGGCCGGTTCCGCCTTGCCACGCTGCGGCTGTCGCTGGTGAGCGTCGCTTCGCGATGGAAGGCGGCGGGATTCTGGTCGCGGCGGTGGCGCAACGGGAGTGCCGGCGCAGCGGGAATGGCAGCGGCCGCGCCTGCCGCCATCGCCACGATGGCGCTGTCGGCGGTGGCGGTGAGGGCCTGACGCAGCCGCCGGGCTGCATGGAGCGACATGTCCCGCGGCACGCTGATGCGGTCGCGCAGATAGTGCAGTCCCATCACGGCAGCGGGATCGATCCCGGCAGGCAGCGGGCAGGGCGTGTCGCGCGCCAGGGCTGTGAGCGCGCAGCGCAGCGCCAGATCGAAGGCTTCGGGCGGGGCGGGATTCACGCTGCCCAGGGTGTGCCGGTGCCGCAGCACCCGCTGCAGCGCTTCAGCTGCCGCACCGGCGGGCTCGGGGACAGAGGTTTCCGGATCGGGCGCACCGAGCGGCCAGGGTCCATGGTCGACCCGCTCGGCCGCTGCCTGCTGGGCGGGCGTGCCGCTGGGGTGGCACCCCCCCATCTGGGGTGGCAGGTCGTGGGCGTGGGTGTGGAAGTCGCTCTGGGTGCCCCGGTAGGTCTCCCGGGTTTCCATGGCCTCGAACCAGCGGGCGATGGCGCCATGCCGCTGCCGGATGGCATAGGCCTTGTAGTAGTAGAGGCTGGCGCTCATGCGCTCGATGTAGGGAGTGAACACCACATCGGCGGTGCCGAAGCGTTCAAGGAAATAGGGGCCGGCAGTGGTGGCGAGGGCGCCATCCACCCGTTCGGCCACCCGATCGAAGGCTTCAGCGGCGAGCTGTTCGGCGCGGGGGGTGAGGCCGGGCCGGCAGAGCCAGAGGCACCAGGCCCGGAACAGCTCCCGCTCCAGCTGGCGCAAGGGCAGCACGCGCGCATTCAGCAGCCCATCGCCGAGAGGCCCGAAGGCCTGCTCCAACGCCGCGAGGATGTCGTCGCTCTCGGTATGGAGGCGGCCATCAAGCTCGACGGCAGGCAGCATGCCGGAGGGAACCAGGTTCCCGTACCAGGCCTCCTTCTCGCCGTAGCAGAACATCGTGACCTTGCGGACCCTGTAGGGGATCCGTTTCTCCTCCAGCCACAGCCACACTTTCTGGCAGTAGGGGCACCAGGCGTGATGGTCCCTGTACAGGGTGACGCGCACGGCACTCTCCGGCTGCCCGAACAATCGCAGCCGCGATTGGGCATTGCACGGACCCTCCACCCTGTCGGGGGGGTCAGGTGCCAGCGCTTCCAGCTCCGGCCAGCTCAGGGGAATGGTGGAAGGGTCCGGCAAGGGACGTGGTGGAGTGCGTCCATTCACGGTAGAGGGCAGGGCAGGTGTGCCGAACCGCACTGGGACCCATCAGGCCGGCTGGGTCAGGTTCAGAAGGGCCGTCACTCTCTGGCTGTGCCGAGCAGGCAAAGCGCCTCAGGGTCCTGACGCGCACCGGTTCACACGGGCCCATGTCCCCCCGCAGGGTTCATGGTGAATGGATAACCAAAGCCAAGCCGACTCGCGCACCAAATAGCACAATCTCATGGATCATTTGTCACAGTTATCTGTCCCTTCCTGGGGAAGCACCACCAAGACGCCATGGATGGAGAATTGGAAACGCAATGACCCATGGACTGCCCACTGCAAGAGGAGTGGATTTCATCATCTGACTTCATGAAGATTGTGGATGGCCGGTTCACCCAGCAAGACGTGGCCGTTCCGGACAATCCCAGCCCTTCGGGCCTGGGAGCTGCCAATCACGCCAGGAGTGGCCCTGAAGAACCGGACTATTGGCATTAACAAGTAATGCGGCTTAACTATTTTCTGCATACTCGCCAAAAGCTGGTCAACTTCTGAGCAGGAATTACGCTAATAGCTCCATCAGGCTGTTGAGTGGTGGCAGATTCTTCTGCTTCCGTGCCTGCCCGCATGAATGAACGGCTAGACACCAGGATGGTGATGCGGTGGCTTCCTCTCTACGAGCTGTGCTCCTACGCGGGAAGTTGCAACCGGGCCGCTGCGAATAGCAGATACTCCCAGGCCACCTTGAACCGGGCCCATCGTTGTCTGGAAGAATTGCTCGCCAAGGCGGAGGGCCGCCATCTTTATGATCTGCTCGATACCCTGCGGATGGCAGCTCAGAAGATGCGCACAGCCGAGGGTGTGTGCCGGGTGGAGGCTGATCCCTTCATTCGATTTGGTGGCAATGGCTTCATGATGGAGCGCTGGGCGCGCACCCATGCGGACATCTCCCGAAGCCTGCAACTGCTTAGTGAGCGGGTTTGTGATGCGTTCGTTGGCTCCATCTACGAGCTGGATCTGGAGCGGGGTCGCAAGATTGTGCACTTTCGTGGCCAGCAGATGCTGGCGGAGGCATTGGTGCGTACGCCGCTCTGGCGGTTAGCCCCACGCCATACGGCGGCAACACTCGGCATCAAGGATTCTGAACGCTTGGCGTTGGAGCCAACACTTCATCATCCGCGTCTGGTGCGTCGCCTGGAAACCAATGGTTACCGCATCCTCCCGGCAACGATCCGTAAACCTCGCCAGCACGACTACACCGTGGCCAGGGTGGTGAACCAACTTCAGGTGAATACTCTGCCCAAGCCCTATGTCTATTGCATGCTTGATCAAGCCCCGATTGACGATGACGTTATCGGCATCGTCTACAGCGCAACCTACGCAGAACAGCAGCAGTCGTTTAGGGTCCTGATGCAGCAGATGACCCAGCACTTACGACAGTGCCTGGAAGATGAATTGCTGCTTTCCAAAAACAACCTCTCGTCGCTCATCAGCTGATGTAGGCATCGTGCAACGGGCCGCTCAAAACGATCCTCAGAACCTCTGCTCTGTGCAGGCCACATGCTGTTAGCCGCTGGGGGGGCACTGCAAGCTCGCTGATCGCAGACGCCGGTTTGGGGGCGGTGGCGGTTGCGCGCGCCTCAGTGATCCCTGGCATGGCCGTGGAGAGGGTGCGGATGGTCGGCAGGTTTGCCGTCTGGCCAGGCAGGTGTTCCTGAAGTCTGCAGGAGAGTCAGCGGATTTGTTTCCTGACTTTCCTGTTGGTTTTGCCACTGGTTCGCACCAGTCAACGGTGTGGGCGATGTCGCGCTGGGCATCGGTTGGTCGGTGGGAGGATGATTTCTATCGCTTCACATGGATCATGCAGACTCTTGTGATCGAAGTCGAGGTTAGTGATCACTCCATCCTGCTTAGGCATCTTCAGCGGCATGATCAGCGGCATTGATCGCGGCAACGTTCAGGTTCAGCTGAAGGTGAAGACGGCGGCACCGAGCATCAAGCGCGAGGCCAGCGCGCGCATCCCAGCCCGCTCAATAGGATTGGCTAAGTACACCTTCGCGTGAAGATGGTGCTGATGATGGTTGCTCGCCCGACGAGCAGCGATTGCGGATAGGTAGAGGCTTTCGTGGTGCCTCAACTGAACTCAACTCTTGTGCCGTTCTCTGGTGTGCTTAGTTTCCACGGCGCAAACCCACTGCCTTGCCGCTAGGCAGCCCGGCAAGAGGAGTTGACCCTGCCAGCTGTAGGCTCACCAAGTACGTGAGCGTCTGGACACGAAGGCGGTGGAAGGGCGTGAAGGCATGATGGAAGCTCTGGCAGAACACTTCAAGGTCTTTTCTGAGCCCAGTCGTCTGCTCGTGCTCCAGTGTTTGCGCCACGGCCCCCTGAACGTCACGGCGGTGGTTGAAAAGACCGGCCTCAGCCAGGCGCTGGTGTCAAAGCACCTCAAGCTGCTCATGATTGCCGGTGTGGTTCGGCGGCGGCCGGAAGGCAGCCTGGTGTTCTACGAAGTGATTGATCCCAACGTGTTCCAGCTGATCGCCGCCTGCCAGGACCTCCTGCTCGCAGCCCGCCGCCAGCAACTCGACGCCCTCTCCACCAGCCTCTGAATGCCTACCCGGCTGCCCGCCACCATCAACGACCTGCGCCTCTCCTTGGCGGCCGGTGAACGGGCGTTTCCAGGTCTGGCCTTGCCTGAAGCAGATGCGGTGGAGCTTGTGCTCGCGGGTTGCGACCTGCGGGGCGGCCAGTTTCGGGCCATCCGGCTCGGCCACGCCGATCTGCGCGGCAGCCAGCTGGAAGGAGCCTGTTTCCAGCAGGCATTGCTGTGGGGCGCTGACATGCGCCAGCTCAGGGCCCACGGCAGTTCCTGGCAGGAGGCCGATCTCTCCGGCGCCCGCATGCAGGGTGCGGAATTCAATGGCGCTGCCCTGCATCGCAGCTGCCTGCGGGGCATTGCGGCGGCCGGCAGCGTGTGGCGTCAGGCGCGGCTGGTGGAGGCGGATTTCCGCCCCGGGCAGGATCAGCCCACCGACCTGAGCGGTGCCGATTTCACCGACGCTGACCTCAGCTTTGCCCGCCTCTCCGGGGTGCGGCTGCAGGGGGCCCGCCTTGTGGGGGCCTGCCTGTATGGCGCCGATCTCCGGCAGGCCGACCTGCGCGGCGCCGACCTGAGCGGCTGCGACCTGCAGACCTGCCAGCTCGATGAGCTGCCGAGCTGAGTGCCAGGCCGGCACGGGGGCACGCCTCGCCCTGCATGATTGAAGCCATCGTGCTCCGATCAGCCGTGACTGCTTCCCCCCAACCCGCTGAAGACGGCTTCGATCTGGTTGTGATCGGCGCCGGCTCCGGTGGCCTGGCAGCGGCCAAGCGGGCTGCCTCCTACGGCGCCCGGGTGGCGGTGCTTGAAGGCGATCGGGTGGGCGGCACCTGCGTGATCCGCGGTTGCGTGCCCAAGAAGCTGTTGGTGTATGGCTCGGCCTACCGCCACATCCTTCACGACGCCGAGGCGTTCGGCTGGACGGTGGAGGCCGCCCGCTGCGAGCCAGCACGGCTGCTGGCCAATGTGCGCGCCGAGGTCGACCGGCTCAATGCCCTGCACATCAGCTTTCTCGAAAAGGCCGGTGTGGAGCTGGTGCGCGGCTGGGGCCGCTTCGCCGATCCCCATCATGTGGATGTGGTGGCGAGCGAAGACTCCACCGGTGAGGCAGCCGCCACCACCGCCAGCCGCCGCCTGCGGGCGGAGCGGGTGCTGATCGCCGCCGGTGGTGTGCCCCAGCGACCGGTACTGCCGGGCGCCGAGCTGGCCTGGGTGAGCGATGACATGTTCCTGCTGCAGGAACTGCCTCAGCGGGTAGTGATCGTGGGCGCGGGCTTCATCGCCTGTGAGTTCGCCTGCATCCTCAATGGCCTGGGCGTGGCCGTCACTCAGCTGGTGCGTGGCGATCACCTGCTGCGGGGCTTTGACCTCGAGCTGGCCGGCGCCGTGCGCGAGGGGATGGAGGAGGCCGGCATCGAGATCCGCTTCAGCCACAGCCCCGCCGCCATCAGCGGCACCCCCGGTGATCTGCAGGTGACCACCCAGGACGGCGAGCAGCTGGCCTGCGGCGGTGTGCTGCTGGCCACCGGCCGCCGGCCCCGGCTGGAGCCGCTGCATCTGGCAGCTGCCGGTGTGGCCAGCGAGGCGGGCCGCATCCCGGTGGATGCTGATCAACGCACCAACGTGCCCCACATCTATGCGGTGGGCGACGTGACCGATCGCATCAACCTCACGCCGGTGGCGGTGGATGAGGGCCGCGCCTTCGCTGACAGCGTCTATGGCGGCAAGCCGCGCCAGGTGGATCACGAGCTGGTGGCCAGCGCCGTGTTCAGCCAGCCGGAGCTTTCCACCGTGGGCCTCAGCGAAGAAGCGGCGATCGAGCGTTTCGGCGCCGATGGCATCCGCATTCATCGGGCCCGCTTCCGCTCGATGGCGCAGGCCCTGCCCAAGAGCGGCCCCCGCTGCCTGCTGAAGCTGGTGGTGGAGGTGGCCACCGGCAAGGTGGTGGGCTGCCACATGGTGGGCGAGCACGCCGCCGAGATCATTCAGATGGCGGCGATCGCCATCGGCATGGGAGCCACCAAGGCGGATTTCGATCGCACCATGGCGTTGCACCCCACCGTTTCTGAGGAATTTGTAACGATGCCGAACTGAGCGCAGCGGGGAGGACGCACCCACGGTCGGCAGCACGGCGGGACACGGTGCAAAAGGGTGACTGAGGCCAGGACCGGGGGCAAATCCAAGTCAGTGACTGGGGCCGAGGCAGGGCGGATGCTGAGAAACCGAAAGAGAATTGATTGAAATCATAAGCAAATCAGGAGCTTCAGTATTTCTTTATCAAGACATTCCACTCACTTGATGATGAAGGTCTGCAGGATTGAGTCAGTTCTTCTTGCAGTACCTTCTGTTGCGCGTGCAACCCCTGATCCAACTCATCGACCATGAGCCGGAGGTGGTCGAGGTGCTCACCCCGCTGCTGGAGCAGGTGGGCTGGCGCATTTTGCACGCCGGTGACGGCTACCACGGCCAGGCCATGGCCATGGAGCACCAGCCCCATCTGATCGTGCTCGACCTGCTGCTGCCCAAGCTGGACGGCCTCTCGGTCTTGCAGCGCCTCCGCCGTGATCAGCGCACCGCCCGCTTGCCGGTGATGGTGCTCACGGCACTGGCCAGCAAGGAAGACAAGATCAAGGCCTTCAACTGTGGCGCCGACGACTACGTGACCAAGCCGTTCCAGGTGGAGGAGGTGTTCGTCCGCATCCGGGCGCTGCTGCGCCACCAGCTGGAACCGCCGCTGGCCTTGGTCACACCGGAAATCCTTTCTTTCGGGCCTCTCACGCTTTGCCCTGAGCAGCTGGAGGTGCAGTGGTTTGACCAGCCGATACGCCTCACCAGGCTGGAATTCGAACTGCTGCACTGTCTGCTGCAACGCCATGGCCAGGCGGTGTCGTGGGGGGTGATTCTCAAGGAGGTGTGGGGCCACCCTAGCGGTGACGACATTGAGTGCATTCGCACCCACATTCGTCACCTCAGAACCAAGATCGAACCGGAGCCGCACCGCCCACGTTTTCTCAAAACGATCTATGGCATGGGCTATTGCCTTGATCTTCCCCATCAGCAGACGCAGGCGATGGCCTGAGAGATGCCTGGGGGTTACTGCCACCGCCGCGATGGGGCGGCTCAGACATAAGCACCGTTCGTTGCTGACACTCCCACAGGCATCGAGTGGCTGTGCTGCGGTTGGCTTCTTTCGCTGGTGCTTGGGGGCTGAACGTAGGCCTGGCTGTGTGCAGGAGCGGGCGCTTGCTGGTGGAGCACTTCCTCCAGCAGGAAGGCGCAGAGATTGGACATGGAACGACCCTCCTCTTCCGAGCGGTTCAGGAGGGTTTGATACACCTGATGGCTGATGGTGATGGAGATGCGGCGTGGCTGACGTTGCATGATCCGAACACGCTCGCTCGTGGTCTGGGAAGCATTGCCTACGGACTTGGAGTTGGGAGTTATGGAAGTCATGGCAGACCTAAACATGGGGTAGGGGGGTGATGCACAACGAATAACGTGTGATCGCTACGAACTGAGAGAATATTTCAAGGATTCATGCCCTCTTCATCTTGATGCGGATGGAGAGCCACGCCAATAGCCTCGCCACAACCGAGACAATCGGGAGGGAGAAACCAGGTCCTGCGTCAAAGTCGTTGGGTGGGGTGGTCCCAGATGTTGGCTGGCTTGCGGGCAAGATCTGATCAGAATCTGACTATTTCAAAAACTGCCTGAATGGCCCGCTCCTCCATATTGATGTGTTCTCACCATCATAATCCCATGGTGTGATATGGGGTGTGGTGTGAATCCCGCCCTTGCCATGCCGGTTCAAAGGGCGCTGGTGGCCTGTCAAAGGTCGGCAGCTCGTCGGGCCAGTTGCTTGGTGGGATCCGCTCCGAGCATGAGCGCAACATCGGCGGCCCCATTGGCAACCGGCACCAGCAGACGCAGGGGCCGTAAGTCGCTGGGGGCAGGCACCAGGCCAGCCGCATCAAACTGGGCGGCTCCCTGCGGTAGTGCCGTCTCTTCTGCCGCCACCAGCTCCTCGCTGCGGTTGGGCAGTTGCCAATGCTGACCCGCTCCATCGTCGATCTGCAAGGGGCGTAGGTGATCGATCCGGAGGCCCGGCGTCAGGGCATTCAGGCGTAAGCGCGGGCCTGCGGGATAGATGTGATCGGGTTGCTCGAACAACACCAGGCCCCAGCGTTGGCCGGCCGCATCACTGAGCGTCCAGCGCTGGGGGGAGCCCCCCGCCATGGCCTGTCCCTCCGCCATGCCAGCCCCTGGCAGCAGCGACAGGCCGGCTGTGAACATCACCACTGCCAGCGCCGCAACCAGCAGACGAGCCAGCAGTCTCGCTGGCACGACAGCGGCGGCTCCAACCGCGCGAAGCCTGGGCTCCCTCCCTGATGAAACGGCCATGGTTTGCAGAGCTTGCGGGCCTCTCGACCCTATGCCGGTCTGCCGAAAGGCGCTGAAAGGGGGAGGCACGCGCGGGCACGGAGATCAGCGGTAGTATTCATGTGGGCTTAAGCGCTAAACCGCATAACCACACTCACGTGATGCCTGCTTGTGCGCCTGCACAGCCGGTTCCTTCTCTGAGCGCCGTTGGCGGTGAACCGTCGTCCCTGTGGCGAGCGGTCGCTTCTCCCCCGTCCTTCGTGTTTCGACACCATGGTCACTACGTCCCTACGCCGCCTTCCGGGTCTTTCCTGGGGGTCCTTCAAGGACTGGGTCACCAGCACCGAGAACCGCCTCTATGTGGGCTGGTTCGGCGTGCTGATGATCCCCACCCTGCTGGCGGCCACCGTCTGCTTCGTGATCGCTTTCGTGGGCTCCCCACCCGTCGACATTGACGGCATCCGTGAGCCCGTTTCCGGCGGCCTGCTTTATGGCAACAACATCATCACCGCCGCGGTGGTGCCCAGTTCCAATGCCATCGGCCTGCACTTCTACCCGATCTGGGCTGCCTCCAGCCTTGATGAGTGGCTCTACAACGGTGGCCCCTACCAACTGATCATCTTTCACTTCCTGATCGGCATCTTCTGCTGGATGGGGCGTGAATGGGAGCTGAGCTACCGGCTCGGTATGCGCCCTTGGATCGCCGTGGCCTATTCAGCGCCCGTGGCCGCCGCCACCGCCGTGCTGCTGGTGTATTCGATTGGCCAGGGCTCCTTCTCCGACGGCATGCCGCTCGGCATTTCCGGCACCTTCAATTTCATGCTGGTGCTGCAGGCCGAGCACAACGTGCTGATGCACCCTTTCCACATGCTCGGTGTGGTGGGTGTGTTCGGTGGGGCGCTGTTCTCCGCCATGCACGGCTCTCTGGTCACCAGTTCCCTGGTGCGTGAAACCACCGAGGCCGAAAGCCAGAACCGTGGCTACAGATTCGGGCAGGAGGAGGAGACCTACAACATCGTGGCTGCCCACGGCTACTTCGGTCGTCTGATCTTCCAGTACGCCTCCTTCAACAACAGCCGCAGCCTGCACTTCTTCCTGGCCGCCTGGCCGGTGATCGGCATCTGGTTCGCGGCACTGGCGGTGGCGAGCTTCTCGTTCAACCTCAACGGCCTCAACTTCAACCACTCCGTGATCGACCACCAGGGCCGGGTGATCAACACCTGGGCCGATGTGCTCAACCGCGGTGGGCTGGGCATTGAGGCCATGCACGAGCGCAACGTCCACAACTTCCCGCTTGATCTGGCCACCAGTTCCAGCACCCCCGTGGCGCTCACCGCTCCAGCGATCGGTTAGTGGGACTTTGACCCCCACCCAGCCGCTTTAACCCCCACCGTCGGAGCTCCCCATGTCCCATCTGCTCCTGCCACTGCGGGCGCTGGTCCGTTCGGCCCTTGCCGCTGTGGCACTGGGGGTGCTCGCTGCTGTGCTGCTCTGCGCCACTCCGCCGGCTCACGCCAGCCTGGCCCGTTCTCCGGTGGAGCCGGCGGAGCTGGCCAGCGCGGTGGCGGAGATGGAGCAGCTCGACCGGATGCGCATCGCTCTGGCTTCCAGCCTGGAGGGCCAGAGCGATGCCCCCACCATCGAAACGATGAAGGAGGTGTGCAAGCCGGTGGGAATGAAGGCGATCGCGATCGGCAAGGAGCACGGCTGGCAGGTGCGCCAGGTGGCCAGCAAGACGCGCAATCCCGACCATGCCCCCGCCAACGCTCAGGAACAGGACGTGATCGATCTGTTCCAACGCCACCCGGCGATCACAGGCCTGTGGCAGCCCGCTTCCGCCGAGCAGGGAGCTGGCGTGAACTACTACCGCCGCATTGATGTGGTGCCCAGCTGCATGGCCTGCCACGGCTCGAAGGAGAGCCGCCCCGCCTTCGTGAAGGCGAACTATCCCGACGACAAGGCCTTTGATTTCAAGGTGGGAGATCTGCGCGGCATGTACGCCGTACACCTGCCGGAGGTTCAGGCCGCACTGGTCGCAGCCGGGCGCTGACCAACCGCAACGCCAACCCATAGCTCCAGTGGACGTATCACGTCACGACCAACCCTTCGCGCTCCAGCCATGACTCTCACTCCCGCACCACCTGCCAGCAACGAGGTCCCCAGCCTGGGGCGTCGCCAGCTCATGAATCTGCTCACCTTCGGTGCTGTCAGCGGGGTGGCGCTCGGCGCCCTCTACCCGGTGCTGCGCTATTTCATCCCGCCAAAGGAGGCTGGCGCCTCGGGTGGTGCCCTGGCCCTGGACGAACTCGGCAATCCGATCGCGGCCAGCGGTTGGCTGGCCAGCCACAGCGACGGTGACCGCAGCCTGGTGCAGGGCCTCAAGGGTGATCCCACCTATCTGATCGTCGAAGGGGAGGGCGCCATCGGTGCCATCGGCCTCAACGCCATCTGCACCCATCTGGGTTGCGTGGTCCCCTGGAACAGCGGTGAAAACAAGTTCATCTGCCCCTGCCATGGCAGCCAGTACGACCCGGAGGGGGCCGTGGTCCGCGGCCCCGCCCCGTTGCCCCTGGCCCTCGCCCATGTGGCTGTGGAAAGCGAACGGGTGCTGCTCAGCACCTGGAGTGAGAGCGATCCCCGCACCGGCGAGAAGCCTTGGTGGAGCTGAGCTGAGCGTTTAACGCTTCTCCAGCTGGTCAGGACGGTTTTGCGGATGGGCAGGTGTAGGTCTGATTGAAATTGGCAAAGTCGAAACTTTTGCACTCACCTTCCTCCTGCATCATGTCCACAAAGCCGCGGCCAAACAGCACATCGGTGAACGAGTAACAGTGATGGGCATAGATCGGCCGCTCCAGGGTTTCATCAATGCCACTGAAAGAAATCAGAATGTCTGCTTTCCTGGCGGCCAGATCCTGGGGCGTCAGTCCGTGCAGGGGGCTATGGGCATCGATCGGATGCATCAACGTCCAGGTGAGCAGAAAGAGGGGTGAGCGATCGCGGCTCAGCGTCATCGTGTGGAGACGCCGCATTCGGTGCCCCTCCGTTGTGCGCTCATCGATGGCGAGATAGGCCTGCACCCTGGCTTCCAGGATGGTCTTGCGGCGTTCGTTGGCGACGCGAAACATCAAGGTGAGCCGACCGTCGTAATCGTGAACGGTGACCCCATCAGAAAACAGGATCCGTGCCGACGAGCGGGAGAAGCGGCTGAACGCCATCCCCGTTATCAGGGCGATCACGATCAACCCCAGCAGCGATTCGACGGTGACGGCCAGATGGGTGTACAGGCTGGTGGGATGGAAGGCTCCATAGCCGATCGACCCCAGGGTCTGCACGCTGAAGAAGAAGGCTTCCGAAAACGTGGTTGTCCTGCCGGCCACCCCGGCAATGCCGTGCGGATCGATCAGGTAGAGGAGGGCGAACAGCAGATTGAGCAGTAGATAGCCAGCGGCGACCAGCCCGAAGAAGCCCGCCCAGGGAACCGCCAGCATCAGGTGATTGGGGTGGCGCCAGTGCCGGAGCCAGTCGGACGGATTCACCGCGGTGAAAATCCCCCCGTGCTTCACCAGCCGCAGCGGAGGCGCCGCCAGGGTTGAGGGTGCACGCCGCTGACCTGGAGTCATCCGCCTGACCGCAGAAGTTGCAATCTAGCCATATTCCTTTATGCGTGTAGACACAATAAGCTATGTGTGCAGGGTGATCGCCCCACGGCGTCCGGCTTCAGAGTGATCCTGAAGCTGTGGAGGTGGTGTGGTCGCCAACGGATCAGCGAGCCATCGTCACCACCAGGTGTTGATCGTGGGCGGTGGCTCCGGCGGGATCACCGTGGCCGCCCAGTTGCTGCGGGCCCGGCCGGGCCTGGATGTGGCGATCCTCGAGCCCGCCACCGTTCACGACTATCAATCCGGCTGGATCCCTGCTGGCGCCGGTCTGCTGCCACTCGCTTTCACCCACCGGCCGGAAGCCAGCGTGATCCCGCCGGAAGCCTGCTGGATCCAGGACAGCGCCGCCCGCTTCGAGCCGGAGGCCCAGCGGGTGATCACCGCGACTGGTGAATCCATCAGCTACCAAGTGTTGGTGGTGGCCATGGGCCTCCAGCTCAACTGGAACCACATCCAAGGACTGCCGGAGGCCCTCGGCCACCACGGCATCGTGAGCGCCTATTCCCGCGACCACATCACCGCCACCTGGGCGGCGATTCGCGGCTTCCAGGGGGGTGTCGCCCTGTTTACCCATCCGGCCACACCGATCAAGTGCGGCGGCGCTCCTCAGAAGGTGATGTACCTGGCCGACGACGTGTTTCAGACCACCAGTGGCGTGGGGGTGAATACGCAGGTGATTTTCTGCACCGCCATGGCGAAGCTCTATCCGGTGGAGGCCTACAACACCACCGTTGAGCAGGTCGTGGCGCGCCGCCACATCGACGCCCGCATGCTCCACAACCTGATCGAAGTGCGTGCCAGCGAGCAGGTGGCGGTGTTCGACGTGCGTGAACCAGGGGTCGAGCCCCGCCGCGAGGAGATCCGCTTCGACCTGCTGCATGTGGTGCCACCGATGGCGGCGCCGGATGTGGTGGCCCACAGCCCCTTGGCGATCGATGGTCCTGGCGGCTGGGTGGAAGTGAACAAGGACACCTGCCAGCACAAGCGCTTTGCCGATGTGTTCGCTCTCGGCGATGTGAGCTCACTGCCAACGTCGAAAAGCCTGGCCGCCATCCGGGGTCAGGCGCCGGTGCTGGTGGCGAACCTGCTGGCTCGGCTCGATCAACGCCCCCTGCTGGCCCATTACGACGGCTACACCGCCTGCCCCTTGATCACCAGTTTCCACAGCGTGGTGATGGCGGAGTTCAACTACGAGCTGCAGCCGGTCAGTTCCTTCCTGGTGGATCCCACCAAGGAGCGCTGGAGCATGTTTCTGGTGGAAACCCGTGTGTTTCCCTGGGTGTACTGGCACCGGGTGCTCAAGGGCCGCCTGCACGAGAGCCGCTTCCTCAAGCCGTTCGCCCCGCTGGTGCGCGCGCTGGGGCTGGCATTCAAACAGCCGTGATCAGACCGGCTGCAGTTGCCGGAGCTGCTCCTCAAACCGTTGCCTCAGACGCCCCTGCACCAGATTGCAGAGTTCATCCACCAAGGGATCGGCAACGGTGTAGATCAGCCGCACCCCATCCCGCTCGCAACGCACCAGGCCAGCCCGTTGCAGCTGCCCCAGCTGGCGGCTGATGTGGGACTGGCTGAAACCCGTGGCCTCGATCAGGGAGGCCACATCCATGGCTCCTTGCTGTTTGAGCTGGCAGAGCAGTTGCAGGCGTGCCGGTTCGCTCAGCAGACGGAAGAAACCACAGAGTTCTTCGAGGAGCTGGGGGCTCGGCAGGGACCCGGCAACGGGCGCAGCCATGGCAATCAGATATGTCGCTTACAGCATTATGCAGTGGAACTGGAGTAGGTGAGGGCTTGCGGCTTAGCAAGAGTTGCCTTTATGCCCTCTATGCGGCTAAGCTCATAGCAATTGCTGATGGACCACCCATGGCCGTCGCTCCCGCGTCTGTTCTTTCCCTCGCCGCCGCCGCCGGTGGCGGCAGCCTGCTCTTCCGCCAGCTCTTCGACGGCGACACCGGCACCTTCACCTACCTGCTGGCCGATGTGCGCAGCCGCCAGGGCCTGCTGATCGATGCGGTCTTCGAGCAGCACGACCGCGATCTTGCCCTGATCCGTGAACTGGACATCGATTTGGTGGCCTGCCTGGACACCCATGCCCATGCCGACCACGTGACGGGCAGCTGGCTGATGCACGCCGCCACCGGCAGTGCCATTGGCCTTGCCGCTGCTGTCGGTGCCGAGTACGTGAGCCTGCCACTGCGGCACGGTGATCGGGTTCGCTTCGGCGAGCGCGCCGTGGAGGTGCGCGCCACCCCCGGCCATACCGACGGTTGCCTCACCTACGTGCTCGATGACCAGGCGATGGCCTTCACCGGCGATGCCGTGCTGGTCCGCGGCTGCGGCCGCTGCGATTTCCAGCAGGGCAACGCCCACACCCTCTGGACCTCGATCACGGGGCAGATCCTTTCTCTGCCCGAGGCCTGTCTGCTCTACCCCGGCCACGACTACACCGGCCGCAGCGTGACCTCCGTTGCCGAGGAGAAGGTCTTCAACGCAAGGCTTGGTGGCAATGCCACCGAGCGGGATTTCGTCGGCCACATGGAGGCGATGAAGCTTCCCCATCCCCACAAGATCGCCGAAGCCTTGCCTGGCAACATGCGCTCCGGCAAGCCACGCGAGCTGGCGGCCGTTCCCGCCTGGGCGCCCCTGACCCGCAGCTACGCCGGCCTGCCTGAACTCACACCGGCCTGGGTGGTTGCCCATCAGAGCGATCTCACCGTGCTCGATGTGCGCTCTGCCCAGGAATTCAACGGCCCCGACGGCCGGGTGGCCGGCAGCCTGCTGATCCCCCTGCCGGAGCTCGAAGGCCGCTCCAGCGAGATCCCCACCGACCGGCCGCTGGTGGTGGTCTGCCATTCCGGCAGTCGTTCCGCCCTGGCCACCCAGCAGCTGCTGAAGGCTGGTCACGCCCAGGTGGCCAACCTGCACGGCGGCCTGAGCCGTTGGGCGGCCGAGGGCTTCCCGCTGGATGGCGCCATCCCTGCCTGAGGGGTGCGCCCCTGATCGCTTCGATCACCGACTCCGCTTCGGCATTGCCCCGTTCTCTGCTTCTCCACCGATGGCTTCCACCCCTGCAGCTGCACAACTCCACCGCATCAGCGCCCATGACCTGGCCGACCAGCTGGCGGCTCAAGGCGTCACCGTGATCGATGTGCGCGAACCGATGGAGTACGCCTCCGGCCACATCAGCGGCAGCCTCAACGTTCCCCTCTCGCGCCTCACCCGGGCCGACCTGCCGAGCGGAGCGCTTGTGCTGGTCTGCCAGAGCGGTAACCGCAGCACCAAGGCCTTGACCCAGCTTCTGCAAAAGGGTCACCCCCATCCGGTGGCTGACCTGCTCGGTGGCATCCCCGCCTGGCAGGCGGCTGGTTTCTCCGTGCGCAAGCTCAAAGGAGCACCACTGCCATTGATGCGCCAGGTGCAGATCGTGGCAGGAAGCCTGGTGTTGCTGGGGGTGATCCTGAGCCAGACAGTGGCTCCCGGCTGGATCTGGCTGAGCGGATTCGTGGGGGCTGGCCTCACCTTCGCGGGCCTGAGCGGCTTCTGCGGCATGGCGCGGCTGCTGGCTGTGATGCCCTGGAACCAGGTGGCGACGGGATCGCGGGGGACATGAACGCCTCGACCGTGGCGCTGCTGGTGGTGGGTGGCGCCCTGATCGGCTTTCTGCTCGCCGTGCTCGGGGCCGGCGGCTCCATTCTGCTGTTGCCCCTGCTGGTGAGCGGTGCGGCCCTGCCCACCAAGGCCGCGGTTCCGCTCTCGTTGCTTGTCGTCACCTTGCTGGCCCTTGGCAATGTGGGCCCTTACATCCGCCGCCGCCAGATCGCGATCCAACCCGCCCTTGTGCTGGGGGTGCCGGCCCTCGCCGGCAGCTGGATCGGCGGCCTGCTGGTGAAGGCTGGTCTGATCCCGGAGCCGCTGCAGCTGGGAATCTTCACGGCAGCGGCGTTGCTGGCCTCCTGGCTGCTCAATCGCCGCAGTGCCAGAGAGCGTCGTCCCAATGACGGACGCGCAGCGGGTTCCCCCGTGCTGCTGGCCAGCCAGGGCGTGTTGGTGGGCCTGCTCACCGGCGTCGCCGGGGTGGGCGGTGGTTTTGCGATCGTCCCGGCTCTTGTTCTGCTGGCGGGTCTGTCGATGCCGCTGGCGAGCGGCACGAGCCTGTTGCTGATCTCCACCAATTCCCTGGTCGCCCTTGCCGCCCTGGGGCATTGGCCCTCCGCTCACCTGCCGCTTCTGTTTCCACTGGTGGCTGGTGGTTTTCTGGGGACGGTGGTGGGCCAGCGGCTCGCGCCTCACCTGCCGGAGGTGCGGCTGCGCCAGGGGTTCTCGGCGCTTCTGATCGGATCGGCCCTGCTCACCGGAGCCGAGGCCTGGCGTCGCCACGACCACCTGCCCGCTGCTCCCATGGCTTCCAGCCGCCAGAGCCTGCAGGCTGCGCACCGGTCAGCCGCTCCGGTCTCCTCATCCTCAGCCGTGTCAATCGCACCATGAGTGAACGCACCTTCCAGTTCAGGCTGCGCAGCAGCCACCCCGCTCCGGATCGCGCCACCCATGACCTGGTGGTGGAGTTCCTGGGCGACTCCGGTGCCTGGGAACCCCAGCTGCTCAGCTTCACCATGCCGGGATTCCGGATGTATCTCATGGCGTTGCTGCTCTGCCAGCACTTCTATCTGGTGGCCAATGCCAGGGAGAAGGCCATTCCGCTGCAGCAGGTGGAGGCTGATTTGGTCGTCACCACCAGCAGCGACTGGATCGTGGCCAGGGTGGAGGGCGACTTCCGGATCCAGCTGGATGCCGCCGCCTCCGAGCAGGAACGGGGCCTCGCCGATGCGGAGGCGATCGCCTCCATCCAGGAACGCATGAAGCTCTGTCCGGTCTCCCGCAACCTGCCCGATGGGGTGCAGAAGCGCATCGTCCTCACCTCGCTGCGCTGATCTGAGGGAGCCCTCCGCTCAGCCCCCCACGAGCAGCACCCGCCACGTCCTGGTGCCGGTGGATGGCAGTGAGCTGGCGGGGAAGCCCGCCAGAGATTTATCGACAATGCGAAAGATGTTGAGAAATGAAGGTATAAATTGCCCCTTGTGTAGCAAGGCTTGCGCTTGTCCAGGAGAGGGGATTCCCGCCGGTTTCTTGCCTCGGATCTGACTAGGTTGAGGGCGTAAACATACAGTTCTCACCATGAAGACATCCTTCACTTTCCCGTTTTTCGCATGGCTTCAGCGTTTTGCCGCTCATGGCACCCTCTGGGTGATGACCTTTGCACTGTTTGTGCTCGGCACACTGTGCAGCCCATCGGTTGCTATGGCTGCCGATAGCTCGGGCAACTGGAACCTTGAGGATGGTTCGGGCCACCGGCTGGGGGCCGTGCTCTATGAACGATCAAACATTGATTCGTCTGCTGGTCTGCGCCTGAAACTGACGGCGGAGTCTGACGGGCTCAAACTGGATCATGCCCGTCCCCTGATGCTCAGTGATGGGCGTGGTCAGAATTGGAGTCTTGCCAACCGCAGCGGCGAACTCATGGCGAGTAACGATGGCGCCACCACGGTGGCTTCGTCCCAGTACGACGCCAGTTGTCTCAACCCCACCCCGAGTGATGGCGTGCCCTTGGAGATGACAGTCGTCAGTTCTGCAGGTGATCTGAGCTTTGCACTTTCGCCAGGCCAGGTGCAGACCCTGCACTCCCTGACTGACGCCTGTGCGAACTGAAAGCCGCCCGCTGCAGCGGAAATGGCAGCTGCGCATGAATGGCGAACCAGGACATGAGCTGGATCCTCACCAGGCATCCACACCAGCAGCGGCCAACCCCCCACCGCAGGTGAAGGATCTGTTCCGTCGCCTGCCCACCATCCATGCCTCTCTCCATGGGGCTCGGTGCACGGATCGCGGCTTTCCTGAATCTCTGAACCTTGGCTTCGCGGGGCCAGCCCTGGCCAGCACCGCCGTGCTCCTGGAGGCGCCGATTCATACTCAGAGATACACGGCAAAACTGCGATGTCTGCCGTTGATTCAGGCATGCTCGGTGGGCGGAGAGGGCTGGTCCTGGCCGTCGCCGCGGGCCTCGGCCTGCTGGCCTTCGTTGTTGTCCGGTGTGGTCCTTCACCGCCTTTGTCGATTGTCTGCCGCCACAGCGACGATCCCAGGGGCCTGAAGGACTTTCGGGTCGAGGTGGGGCACGGCAAGGATCAGGTGTGTTTCGCTGATGGCCTGACCCTGCCGGTGGAGTCCGGCCACGACACGATCACGTTTTTGGAAAAGGAGTCGAACGCCTTCGCTCTCAATGACAACGACGGCGATGAAGCTGCCCTGGGAGTGCCCAGCCCCGAGAAGCGTGCCCTCGGGATCCCCGCCCGGGTGGCCCCCGCGGTGATCCATTTCGACCACCGCCACGATGAGGTGCACCGCACCACGATCGACCGCCGCAGCCTCAGGTTCAAGGAACACGCCCTGACGAAGCGAGACGGCCGTGGCGAAGAGTTGATGGACGGCGTCTGCAGCAAAACCCCGGCCTGATCCGCAGCCTTCACCTGCTGCTGCGGAGCTCCAGCGGCAGGCCTGTGGCACGCTGTGCCGACAACCCTTGAACACCATGGGGCGCCCTTACCAACCCTCGCTGCTGAGGCTGCTGCACGGACTCACGGCGGTGTTGGTGCTGGGCTGCTGGCTGAGCGGGCTGTTCGTGTACAGCCGCTACGACGGCCGCTGGGGACGGCTGCCCTTCGTTCCGGCCGGCAGCTGGATCGATCTGCATGGCCAGGTGGGCTTTTTCCTGCTGCCCGTGGGCCTGGCCTTCACCGCTTACGCGCTCACGCTCGGCAAGGCGCGGCTGCGGCGCGCCACCAACGCGATGGCGCTGGTGGCGCTGGTGCTGGCGGTGGCCACCGGCAAGCTGATGCAGGAAGACTGGCTGCGTGACGGTGAGCTGCACTACCTGGTGTATTCGCTGCATCTGGTGGCCTGGCTTGTGATCGGCCTGGCGGTGCTGGTGCATGTGGCAGGCAGCCTGCAACTGGGGGGCTGGCCGCTGGTGGTGTCGATGTCGAACACGAGCCTGCGGGAGGGGGATCTGCCCGGCGATTGGCCCTCCCAGATCCGCCGCTACTTCAAACGCAAGCGCTGAGGCTGCCGAACCTCGCTCAGAGCGGATCACCGGGCAGGAAACGCCGGATGAACTGGGCCAGGGGCATCGGCCGGCAGCGGGGCTGCCAACTGGTGCTGCCCGGCAGGCGCCGCCAGCACTGCACCTGCACGCCGGCCGGATCGCAGGCAGCGTCGCCACCAGCTTCGCCAGCGAGCAGCTGCACCTGGTAGCGGTAGTCGGCATCGGCGGCCTGCTCGGGGGCCGCCAACGGTTCGGCGCCCGGCTGCGTGCTGAGGAACGCGGACAGGAAGGCGGCCATCTCCTGCTGCTCGCGCAGCGCTGTGGCGAAACGCCAGGCGGCGCCGGTGGGGTAGCCGTCGTGGTGGAGGTAGAGGTGGCGCACCGGGGCGCCGGGAAAGCCTGTGAATGAATAGACGGCGCGGGTGGCCAAGGGGGCGGAGCGGCTGCCTCGACCAGTGCCCCCGGTGTCTCAGGGATTGTTCATGAAGAAGGGGCTGGCTGCATCTGGCTGTAACGGCGCCGGGCGCGTTGGCGCCTCGCTGGATCGCGGCCCAAGATGATGCGCGACCCGAGCGAGGGCTCCCCGCATGACCTCCACGACCACCGCGCCGGAAGACAGCCGTCTTGTGCTGTTGCGCAAGGAGTTCGAGCGGGACGCCAGCTTCAATCTGGTGTTTGTGGTGCTGACGGTGGGCGCCACCTTGATCGCCACCCTAGGCCTGCTGGCCAACAGCCCCGGCGTGGTGATCGGCGCGATGGTGGTGGCTCCCTGGATCATGCCGCTGCAGGCGATGGCGTTCGAGATCCTGCGGGGGCGCCTGCCGATGTTTCTGCGCGCGCTGCGCACCCTGCTGCTGGGCGTGGTGATCTGTGTGGTGCTGGCGATGGTGGTGGGCCGTCTGGTGGCCTTCCCCAGCTTCGGCAGCGAGGTGATGAACCGCACCAGCCCCAACCTGCTGGATCTGGGCGTGGCGCTGGTGGCCGGTGCGGTGGCGATGTTCGCCAAGCTCCGCAAGGACGCGATCTCGGCGCTGGCCGGCCTGGCGATCGCCGTGGCCCTGGTGCCGCCGATGTGTGTGGTGGGAATCCTGCTGGCTTCGTCGTTCTGGGCCCAGGCCTACGGGGCGCTGCTGCTGTTCGCCACCAACCTGCTGGGCATCATGGTGGGGGCGATGGCGGCGCTCGGCGCGCTGGAGCGGGTGTACCGCAGCCGCCTGTTCCACAGCAGGCTGGGCCTCACCAGCGTGGCGCTCACGGCGCTGCTGGTGATTCCACTGGGCAGCAGCTTCTTTCGCCTGCTGAACCAATCACGGCAGGAAACGAAGGCCAAGGAAGTGGAGCAGGTGATCGAGCAGCAACTGCGCAACAGCACGATCACGCTCGGCGGTGATCCGGCCATCGACCTGGTGGGCCTCTCGATCGACTGGCAGAAGAATCCGCCGCTGATCCGCGCCCGGGTGCGGGTCACGGATCCCTCCCTGCCCACCTCCGCGCAGGTGGCGGGCGTGCAGGCCTTCATCAACAAGAACCAGGCGCCCTTGCGCTTCCGGCTGGTGGTGCAACGCACCGCCGTCGATCTGATCGGACCGGAGACCGCCCCCAACCCGCCGCACCTGGAAGTGGTGCCCCCTTCAGCGCTGCCTTCAGCGGACTCCAAGGGGGAGTGAGGGCGTGACTGACACCGCCGCCGGACAGCTGGAGCTCCATGGGGTGCGCGATCCGAAGCTGCGGCGGGTGTGGGCGTTCCTGCGGGTGTGCCTGGTGCTGGCGAGCATCGGCGGCACCAAGCTGCTGGTGCGCCGGCTGGGGTGGGAGGTGCTGGCCCCCAATCCGCTGTTTCCGGCGCTGGTGGCCTCCGAGGTGGTGCTGCTGGGCTTCCTGCTGAACGGGGTGCTGCTGGATTACAAGGAAGGCGAGACGATGCCGGCGGAATTGGCCGCTGCAATGGAATGCCTCGCCAGTGAAGTGCGCGGTGTGCAGGTGCTGCATCCCGAGGCCGAGATCCGCTCGGCCCTGGCGGCGCTGACGGCCTTCAGTGAGGCGTTGCTGGCCTGGATGCGGGATGGCGGCGGTGTGGCCGTGCTGCTGGATCAGCTCGATGCCCTGCAGCAGCTGATCGAGCAGTTGCGCGTCTGGAACCCGGCTCCGTTGCAGGCCCGCCTGCTGCTCGAACTGGCCACGATCCGCCGCCATGTGCATCGCATCGAGGTGATCCGGGAAACCACCTTCGTGCCGTCGGTGTATGGCATGGCCTATCTCGGCACAGGCCTGCTCACCGTGGGTCTGGTGCTCACCGACATCGAACCGTTCAGTGAATCGATGTTCTTCATCGGCGTGATCTCCTTCCTGCTGATCAAGCTGCTCTACCTGATCACCGATCTGGATAATCCCTTCGCCGCTGGCGACGAGCTGTCTGTGGAGAATGTGTCGCTGAGGCCGCTGGCGCTGGCGCTGCGGCGGTTGCGGGGTGGAAAGGAGGTGGGGTGAGGGTAAGGATGTGGATTGAGGGCGAAGCCGTTGTAGCCACCGATGGGTTGGAGGTCACCACCAGAGAGCGTGTGATGTGAGCGGTCCAAGGGGATAAGTGTTCGTACGTTGGACACATAAAAACCGGCCCTTGCACTCCGCCAGTACCCGTTTCCGCTGCTCTGCAGGATCACGTTCAGGTGAGGAGGGGATGGACATGATGCAGGCCCGGCGGGCGCGGACGTTTTGTAGAAGCGGTTGGCCTTGCGGCTGGGGATGATCGTGTTCAGAAACAGGTGCCCTTCGGTTTCGATCATTGGTATCAAGTGGATGTAGCCATGGAGCCGCACCACGAGGATGCGCAGGAACCACCTCATCCAGCCGCGTGCCCGTGCGAGCCGCCCGCAGCTAGCCTTACCAGGTAATACCCAGCCCCGGGAGTGCGTTTCGATGGACTCTGCCGATGCCGTCACCAGCTCGATCACCAGCAAGGGGCAGGTGACCATCCCCAAGGCGTTGCGCCAGCAGTTCGGGCTGGCCAGGGGCAGCCGCGTGAGCTTCGCGTTGGTGGGGGATCACATCGAGCTGCGCCCCTGGAAGCCGGAGCAGACCCTGGCGGAGAGCGGGTTCGGATTGCTCAGGTCCAGCCGGCTAGCCGTCCCGGCGGACTTCGACCCCGCCAGCCTGCTGCGCCCGTGATTGGTGTGGACACCAATGTGCTGACCCGCTACTTCGTGGCGGAGGACGCCGCCGATGCAGCCACGGAACGCCAGCGCCGGGCCGCCCGGGATCTGATCGAATCCGGCCAACCGCTGTTCCTGGCCAAGACGGTGGCCCTGGAGCTGGAGTGGGTGTTGCGTGGTTACTACGGCTTTCCGGTGGAGCAGGTGCTACAGGTGTTCGACCACCTGCTGGCCCACCCCGGCCTCACGGCAGAAGACCGGCCAGCCCTGGAGCAGGCCGTGGCCGGTGTACGCAACGGGCTCGACTTCGCTGATGCCCTCCACCATGCGAGCTGCCGCAGCTGCGCGTCGATGGCGTCGTTTGATGATCGGGGCTTTGTGCGGCGCATCCGCCAGCTCAATCTGGCACCACGCCTGTTTGTGCCGGCAGGTTCCTGAGCGGGAATCAGGGCCTTTGTGGCTCAACCAACGTGGAGTCTGCCCCCGCCGCCCGCTCTTGGTGTTCCTTGAGGGTGACGCTCTCGGCGTCTTTCCATTTCCCCGATCACGATCAGGTTGCGGACCTGGGTATAGCAACGGATTCTTTCCGAAGCTTCAGCAATGCTTTCGAGATCGGGCAGGTCTTTACTCACAACGGCCTGGCTTCTGCGATCACCTGAATGCCGATCGTTGGATGCAGCTGATCGGGTTCGGCTAGATCAACACGGCAGTTGAGCTGGGATTCCAGCTCCTGCTGAAGTGCGATCACTTCCAGCAGGGAATGGCCTTGTTCAAGATCCACCAACAGATCAAGGTCACTTCCTGGCCGGTCAAGCCCACGAGCTACCGAACCGAACTCGCCCCCCTCAGCCCCGCCGCACCACCACCACGCCGCGGCTGCGGCCGGAGCTGCTGTCGGTGGTGCGGATCGCCTGCCAGAGATCGGCGAGGGGCACCCACACCGACGGGTAGCGGTAGCGAGCCACATCCAGAATCAGCACCCGATCGGTGCTGGCGTTGTAGGCGGCCAGCGGGGAGATGTGGCCGCCGCCGGCCTGGCCGAGGGACGGGCGGAAGTAGTTGACCAGCAGGCGGTCGTCGGCGCGGGCGAGGTTGCTGCGCACCAGCAGGCGGAACTGGGCCAGGCTGAGCCGGTCGCCATGGATGGCGCGGGCCTGCAGGCCATGGCTGGCCAGCAGCGCCCTCAGCTCCTGCAGGGTCATGCCCTGGCGGGCCACCAGCTCGGGGCTCAGCACCGCCCGGGTGGCGGCGGCGTCGAACACGTTGTCCTGCGTCCAGAAGCGGTAGCTGCCGTAGCCCGCTGCCGCCGGTGCCGGCACCGCCAGGCTGTTGAGCACCATCACCATGCTGGCCACGCCGCAGTAGGCCAGGTTGGCCTGGGTGAGGAACTGCTCCGCCAGGGGGCCGTAGTCGGCGCGATCGGCGCTTTGCAGCAGCAGGGTCTGGCCCTTGGGTTCTGGCAGGGGGATCGCGGCTGCCGGGGGTTGGGCCAGGGCCCGGGGCAGCAGCGGTGGCAGGGCCAGCAGCGCCAGGCCCAGAACGGCCGGCAGGGCACGGCAGGGGCGGGAAGCGGGCGGGGTCAGGGGATGGATCTGCGGTTTTCCGCCAGTGTGGCGACGCAAGCGAGCCTTGGCGGTTTTTGGATCCCGGAGCTGTGGCACCCGTTCCAGGATTCGAGGGGTCCGTCTTCAGCAATGCCGTTGATGGCGGCTTTCCGCTGGCACCGGATGCGCGCCAAAAGCCTGCAGGATCACGGCCCAGGGGAGAACGCTCCGCCTGTTCAGGGTGGTGATCGTGCCCACAGGGTCATGGTGCCTGCCAGGAGTTGATCCGATCGATCACGATCCCTTCGAAATCGGCCACATGGCGGGTGGCCAGGCGAGCACTCCGGGCCAGGGTGGTGGCAGCGATCACCGCATCAGCCGTGGTCATCGGCCGGCTCAGGCGTTCCCGCTGCCTGGGTACCTCCGCATGCCAATGCGCGGCTTCGCGATCGAATGCCCACACCCGTTCGTGGAAAAGGGCTGGCAGCAGTGTGTCCCAGCTTCGCTGCAGCGCCTCCCGCCGACGGCCCTCCGGCAGGCGAGCGATGCCATGCAAAATCTCGGCCTCATTCATCGACGTGAGGCCTGCCGTTCCCGGAGCCAGGCGATCTGCCCAGGCCAGGGTCATCCGCAACCTCAGGCGACGCTGCCACCCCTCGCCGCGCCAGGCTGACGACAACCAGTTGCTGCCGGAGACGGCCTCACGCCGATGTGTTTCTCCAGCAGCGCCAGCTTCGTGGTGGCGGCGGCGCTGTTGCCCGTGGGCGTGGCCTCCGTTCGTTATTGCCGGCAAGCCCAGCGCAGCGATCTGCTGCCTCTGGCGCTCTCGCCGCTGTTCTTCTCGGTGCAACAGGCCCTGGAGGGTGTGGTCTGGCTTGGTCTGGCGCCGGGCGGCGCCGCCGCGCTCGTGCGTCCAGCCGCACTCGCCTATCTGTTCTTTGCCTACGCCTTCTGGCTGGCCTGGTTTCCCTGGTGTGCCCTGCGTCTGAACCAGCAGCCGCGGCCCGGACTGCGTCACCGCCTGCTGCAGATCGCTCTGGTGCTTGGCCTGCTGGTGGGCGCCGGGCTCTGGCTGCCGCTGCTGCTGGATGGCGCTCTGATCGAGCCGGTGGTGGTGAACGGGTCCCTCAACTACACCACCACCCTGCTGGCCGACCGCTGGATCAGTCTCGGTTTCGGCAGCACGCTCTACGGCATGGTGATCATCGCTCCCTTGCTGCTCAGCCGCTCGGGGCGGCTGCGTGGGTTCGCTGGATCTTTGCTAGTGCTGTTTCTGCTGTCGCACCTTTCTTTCAGCTACGCCTTCACCTCGGTGTGGTGCTTGTTCAGCGCGTTGTTGTCGGGTTCGCTCTATTGGATTCTTCGCGATCCGGAGCCTGTGGTGCTGGTGGCCTGACGACGCCCCGCTGTGCCTTGAAGCTGTGCTTCGAATCTGTGGTTCGAAGCTGTAGCGCCAAGGGGTGAACCGCCTCTGTGATCCGCCGCCATGAGTGACCCTCCCGTCCCCACCGATCCCGCCCAGCTGCGCCGCCACTACCAGCGGGCCGACCTGCGGCGGGCTGATCTGGCGGACGACCCGGTGGCGCAGTTCCGTCGCTGGTTCGATCAGGCCGTGGCCGCCGGGCTGGACGAGCCCAACGCCATGGTGCTGGGCACCAGCGATGGCGTGCGTCCCAGTGCCCGCACCGTGCTGCTCAAGGCGTTCGACGCGCGCGGCTTTGTGTTCTTCACCCACTACGACAGCCGCAAGGCCACCGAGATCGCCGCTCACCCCCAGGTGAGCCTGCTGTTTCCCTGGTACGGGCTGGAGCGGCAGGTGGCCATCCTGGGCCGGGCCGAGCGGATCAGCACGGCCGAATCGCTCGCCTATTTCCTCTCACGGCCGCTCGGCAGCCGGTTGGGGGCGTGGGTGTCGCAGCAGAGCGCCGTGATCAGCTCGCGCTCGCTACTGGAAGCGCAATGGGAGGCGATGCAACGCCGCTTCGCCGGTGGGGAGGTGCCGTTGCCGCCGGCCTGGGGCGGCCTGCGGGTGGTGCCGGCCGAGTTCGAGTTCTGGCAGGGCCGGCCCAACCGCCTGCACGACCGCTTCCGCTACCGGCGGGCGGGGGAAGGCGGCGGGGCAGAGGCGAGCGGTGGTGCGGCGAGCAGCAGCGCCTGGCTGATCGAGCGGCTGGCGCCCTGAGCCCAACCCCCGGCCCCGGCCCAGCACTCACCTTTCATGATCCGCAGGGCCGCTGGTGATCCACGGCGGCCGATCGTGGCCATGGTGCAGAGGACGCCGCAGTTGCGGAGTCCGTCTGTTCCACCGCCCAGGTTCGATGCCCTTCGCGCTCAACTTTGTTCACCCCGTGCTGATGTGGGGGCTCCTGGGTCTGATGCTCTACTCGGGCTATCTCGGCTTCAAGGCCAGCTTGATCCGCAAGGCCAGCCCGGAAGACCGCAAGGCCATGCTGCAGGAGCATTACGGCGCGCGGCACGCCCGGCTCGGCCCGGTGATCCTGGCGGTCACCCTGCTGGGCGCCCTCGGTGGCATGGGCGTCACTTTCCTCAAGCACGGCAAGCTGCTGATCGGTCCGCACCTGTTCGTCGGCCTTGCTGTGGCGGCGCTCGTGATCGTCACCGCCTCGCTCGGCCCCTCCCTGCAGAAAGGCAAGGACTGGGCCCGCACCCTGCACGTGGCCACCAACGGCCTCGTGCTCACCCTGTTCGGCTGGCAGGCCATCAGCGGCATCGCCATCGTGCAGAAGCTGCTCAGCTCCGCCACCTCGCTCACCCCCGCGCTTGCCCCTGTCGTGAGCTGACGGCAGTGCTTCGTTCCTTTGCTTGGCTTGCGTGGTTGACCACCGGGCTCAGCCTTGCCGTCTGCCTGCTGCTGGGCCCAGGCGCTGCGTTTGCCGACGTGGTGGCGGAGCCTGCTGCGGTGGTGGAGGTCTCGGCACCGATGGTGGCCTCAGTACCGGTGGAGCTGGCCGTGGATCGGTTTCTCGACTCCCTGCCCGCCGATGTGCTGGCCATCGGTTCAGTCGAGGCCCTGAATGCTCGGATCGCGAGTCGGAATCCCCTGCTGGTGGATCTGCGCAGCCCCGCCGACTACCGCCGGGGACACATCCCCGCAGCGATCAACCTGCCGCTCCAGGATCTCGCCCACCACCTGGAGGCCATTCCCCGCGATCGCGACGTGGTGCTCTACTGCGCCACCGGCTATCGCTCGGCGCTCGGGGTGATGACCCTGCAGCTGCACGGCTACCCGCGCGTGCGGGGGTTTGCGCCAGGTTTCGCCGGCTGGATGGCGGCAGACCAGCCGGTGGCCTGAATGCCACCGGCCGGCGCTCCACGCCTTTCATGCCTGTGGGTCGGTACCGGGACGGGGTACTGATCCCAGGGCGTGCAGGGTCATCGCCTGCTCCGGCGTGAGATCGAAGCCAAACGCTCCGGCGGTAGTGGGCACCGTCAGATGGAGCGGCAGCGCTTCACTCGGACGGGGCATCAGGGCATCGAGATCGAACTGGGCCGATCCGGCTGGCACCGCGGCTTCGCCTCTCTGCACCAGCTCTTCACTGCGGTTGGGCAGGCTCCATTCCTGGCCGAGGGAGTCGGTCAACACCAGCTGGTGGGTGTGATCCAGCCTGGTCTGGCCGTCCACCGCATTGAGGCGGAGGCGCAGGCCCGCGGGATACTCCGGGAACGGCTGCTCGAACACCTTGGCGGCAAGGCGATGGCCGGCTCCGTCGCTGAGCGACCAGCTGTCTGCAGCCAGTGCCGGTGAGCTGCCCAGCAGCAGACTCATCACAAGCGCAAGTAGCAGAAGTGGCAGCAGCGGAACCAGCGCATGGGGCTGGACTGGCAGTGCCGACGAGCTGGGCGCTGTGTGGCCGGGAGAAGGCGGCAGTCGAAGGAAGGGTTTCATGGTGCGACACCTGCAATGACTCTATAACGCTAGCGAGATGCTTGGGGAGTGGCCGCAAGTCCCCTTCCCTTCTCGTTCTCTGGCTGCTTCCCAGTCGGCTCCCAGTGCCGTCGGTCGGCGCAGCATGCGTCTGAACGCATCGGTTCGTGTGCGCTAGCGAGCAGGCGGCGGTGTTCGACGTGCGTGAACCAGGGGCCGAGCCCCGCCGCGAGGAGATCCGCTTCGACCTGCTGCATGTGGTGCCACCGATGGCGGCGCCGGATGTGGTGGCCCACAGCCCCTTGGCGATCGATGGTCCTGGCGGCTGGGTGGAAGTGAACAAGGACACCTGCCAGCACAAGCGCTTTGCCGATGTGTTCGCTCTCGGCGATGTGAGCTCACTGCCAACGTCGAAAAGCCTGGCCGCCATCCGGGGTCAGGCGCCGGTGCTGGTGGCGAACCTGCTGGCTCGGCTCGATCAACGCCCCCTGCTGGCCCATTACGACGGCTACACCGCCTGCCCCTTGATCACCAGTTTCCACAGCGTGGTGATGGCGGAGTTCAACTACGAGCTGCAGCCGGTCAGTTCCTTCCTGGTGGATCCCACCAAGGAGCGCTGGAGCATGTTTCTGGTGGAAACCCGTGTGTTTCCCTGGGTGTACTGGCACCGGGTGCTCAAGGGCCGCCTGCACGAGAGCCGCTTCCTCAAGCCGTTCGCCCCGCTGGTGCGCGCGCTGGGGCTGGCATTCAAACAGCCGTGATCACACCGTGACGGTGGCTGATTTGCCAGGGTTTTGATAGAACGAGAGTGAAGTGAAAAGCATCAGGGTTTAGGCCTTCAGATAGAGCAGTCGCGCGCGATCAATCACGAGTTCAAGTGCCTCGCTCTGGCCATCAAGTTCAGCCCATTCCCACTCACGTACTTCCACGTGTAGCTCATTGGCTCCCTCTGCGATCTGCACATACACACTGACCTGGAGGGCACCCCGACTGATCTTGACCACACGACAAGGACGAACGATCCGTGCTTGTGAGGCCGATGTTGTGCCAGCGGGAGCCAGGCGCAAGTGATTGGCTCGCAGGCCAATCCAATCGCTTCGCTGGTTGTGCCCCATCGACTGGCCATCCACGAGGAGTCCCCAGCGGGTCGCCAGGCACTGGTGAGCAGACACCCAGGTGATCGGGCTGAGGTTCTTGCAGCCTGTGAGCCGGGCCACGATCAGTTGTTCAGGCTGGGAAAACAAACACCGTGTGGCGCCCTGAGCCACCAGCCGTCCGCCCTCCAGCACCAGCAATTCATCACTCAGGCGAAACGCTTCATCGATATCGTGCGTCACCATCAGGATGGGCGTACCTGAGCTCCGTTGTAGATCATCCATCCACTGCTGCAGCCGGCGGCGACGAAAGCTGTCCTGAGAGCTGAACGGTTCATCCAGAAGCAGCAGATCGGGTTGCACCGCCAGCGCCCGCGCTACAGCAACGCGCTGACATTGCCCGCCGGAAAGCTGATGCGGGAAGTGAGAGGCATGCTCCTGCAGACCGACGGCGGCCAGCAGCTTGGCCACCCGTTCGCGGCGCTGCTCTCGCGGGAGTCGATCCAGTCCGAACGCCACGTTGTCGGCCACACGCAGGTGAGGGAAAAGGGCGTGTTGCTGAAACACCATGGCGATCCGCCGGAGATGCGGTTCGACCCAGACGCCCCGATCGGTGTCGCAGAGCAGCCGCTGCCCGAGCTGGATGCGGCAACCCTGAGGCCGCTCAAGCCCGGCGATGCAGCGGAGCAGCAGGCTCTTGCCCGCTCCAGATGATCCCAGCACGGCCTGTCGTGCCGCCTGGCTCTTCCAGTTCATCCTCAGGTGAAAGGAGCCGCGTTGCAGCTGGATGGCCACCTGCATCTGTGTCACGACGCGTGGACGGAGCTGGCCGATCGGTTCTATCGGTAACCATCCGTCCTCATCGACAGCGCCAGTGGTGAGACGCTGCGAGGTAGCGGTGGTTGAGCGGCTGCGGTTGAGCCATCCCACCAGCATCAGGCAGCTGCCGTTGAGCAGTAGCACCACGGCTGTAAGCCGCCAGGCCAGCGTGAGATCGCCACCTTCTACAGCGCTGTAAATCGCCAACGGCAATGTCTGCGTGCGGCCGGGAATGTTGCCTGCCAGCATCATCGTTGTGCCGAATTCGCCCAGCGCCCGTGCAAAGCTCAGGCTCACACCCGCAAGCAGGCCTGGACGAATCAAGGGCACTGTGACTCTCCAGAACGTCCGGAGCGGGCTGCAGCCAAGCCCGAGCGCCACCGCTTCCAATGCCGGATCGAGCTGTTCCAGAGCGGCAAGTGTGCTGCGGTACATCAGCGGGAATGCCACCACTGCCGCACTGATCACAGTGGCTGTCCAGCTGAAGACAATCGTGATGCCCATCCGCTCCAGCGGTTCCCCCAGAGGACCCAGCGGCCCCAGCAACTGCAGCAGCAGAAAGCCAAGCACCGTGGGCGGCATCACCAGAGGTGAGAGCAGCAGCAGGTCAGCGGCAGCGCGTCGTTGGCCCTGCCATCCCCGCAGGAACAAGGCAGCGGCAATCGCAGGCGGGCTGAGCAACAGCACCGCGAATGCAGCGGCGCGGAATGACAGCAGCAGCGGTGACAGGAGGCTTGCGGGAGGGGGGATCAGCGTGCTGGAGGCAAGGGGGAGAAGCCAGCGCGGATGAAGGCGCTGCGGGCTGCAGGACTTTGCAATCCTTCCAGATAGGCCCTGGCCAAAGCCGGTTGTCGACTGCGGCGGATCACGGCCCCGCTGTAAAGAATCGGGGTGTGACTGGCTGCTGATGCCGTGGCTGCAATCCGCAGGTTGCTGACGCCATAGGTATCGCTGCGGTAGACAAAGCCAGCATCAGCACTCCCACTAGCAACGGCGGCGGCGACGGCTCGTACCGAGCTGAGCGGAACCAACTTGGGCTGCAACGCCGTGAGCAGCTTGTAATGGCGCAAGGCCTGCCTGGCGTACTCTCCGGCCGGCACAGCAGCGTCCCCGATGGCGATGCGGCGGATGCGGGGACTCTCCAGGTCGGTGAATCCCACCACCCCCCTGCGTTGGGCAGGCACCACCAGCACCAGTTGGTTGCTGATCAGGTTGCGGCGGGTTCCAGGCAGGAGCAGCTTGGCTTGTTCCAATGCGTCCATCTGCCTGGTTCCCGCAGAGAGGAACACATCGACAGGGGCTCCTTGTTCGATCTGGCGTTGCAGCGAGCCTGAGGCCCCGAGGTTGAACTGGGGTGGAGGGACACGCTTGCTGCGCGAAAACGAGGGTGCAAGCCCCTGGAGAACATCAGTGAGGCTGATGGCGGCACTCACCAGCAGGGGCTGCGCTGCCGGGGTCTTCTGTGCAGCGACTGGGCGCTGGGTGCTCAGCAGCAGGGCCAGGCCTGCAATCCCCACGGAGCCACTGATCTTCCAGAACAGAAGCTTCATCGGTATCTGACACTTCATCCAAGCATCCACAACCCGATTCAGCCTCATTGAATTCAGCTCGATTGTAATCGGCCTCACTGTATTCAGCCGAAACATAATCAATTTCCCTGTGCCTGGCCCAGCTGACTTCGGCTGCACTGGATCCGGCTCACCAAACGTCAGTCTCACAGACTATGGACTAACGGGATGTAGCCGACAAGCCAATGCCTGCAGGAGTAAAGGATCATTGACATTGGCTCTTGGCGGCTCGCACTGCACTGACGAGCCGACCCTTCCACTTCAAATCTCAATCTTGCTGCCAATGTTCGCCAGGAGAGGCAATCGTGTGGGCATCAGAACATCGGTGAAAGGGCTACTCTCTCCCATTCACTGCTGAAGCCTCTAGGGTTGGATGGTGGAACTGTCTCTCCATCGCCCTAGCCCTGCACAGCTCCACAGTTCGCACACGCGCCCACGGTTGCGATTTATTTCTTTAGCTTTCCAGCTTTCGTCGTCGCTGGTCGTCACTGGCTGGTACGCCACCCGTTCCTGCCCATTCGTTGCAGTCCATTCGTCACAGCGCATTCGTATGGCTTGTCAAGCTTTCTCGCCGTTCGTTTTGTTCCCAACCCATGCTTGGCACTCTTGATGTCGTGACTCTGTCACGGCTCCAGTTCGCTCTGACCGCGATCTTTCACATGCTCTGGCCCGTGCTCTCCACCGGCCTGGCGATCTATCTGGTGGTGCTGGAGGCCATCTGGCTGCGCACACGCAATCCCTTGTACTACCGGCAGGCCCGCTTCTGGGCAAAGCTCTATGTGCTCAATTTCGGCATCGGTGTGGCCTCAGGCCTGCCGATGGAGTTCCAGTTCGGCACCAACTGGGCCCCGCTTTCCGAGTTCGCCGGCGACTTTTTCGGCTCGGTGCTGGGCTTCGAGGGGGCGATGGCCTTCATGCTCGAAGCCGGCTTCCTCGGGATCATGTTGTTCGGCTGGCAGAAGGTGCCACCAGTGATTCACTTCCTCTCCACCGTGATGGTGGCCTTCGGCGCGAACCTCTCAGTGTTCTGGATTCTCAGTGCCAACTCCTGGCTGCAGACTCCGTCGGGTGGCACTTTCTCCGAGGGCCATTTTCATGTGCAGAACTACTTCGCCGCCATCAACAACCCCTTCATGGTGAGAAGCGTGATTCATATGGCCCTGGCCACGGTGGAAACCTCCATGCTGGTGGTCGCCGCGGTCAGTGCCTGGTCGCTGATGCGCCAGAAGGCACCGGAGTTCTTCCTGTTCTCCTTCAAGCTGGCGCTGGTGATCCTGCTGGCGGTGGCGCCGCTGCAGATCCTGGCCGGCCACGAAAGCGCCGTGCAGGTGGCCGAGCATCAGCCCACCAAGCTGGCCGCGATCGAGGCCCTCTGGGACGACCAGGCCGCCGGCAGCTCCCCTGCCTGGACCGTGCTGGCTTCCCCTGATGAAGCCAGCGGCAGCAACCGCTGGATCCTGTCGGTGCCTGGCGCCTTCAGCTGGATCCTGGAGACGCGGCCGCAGCTCAGCCAACCGCTGCGTGGGCTCAACAGCTGGCCCGCCGACCAGCGGCCCCACATGGTGGGTCTGCTCTTCTATGCCTTCCGGGTGATGGTGGCGATCGGCCTCGCTGCTGCAGCCCTGATGGCCCTCAGCCTGCTGCTCTGGTGGCGAGGCGGCCTCAGCGCCGCCAGCTTCGCCCAGTGGCCCTGGTTCAGCTGGGCCTGGATCCTTTCGGCTCCAGCCGGCTACCTGGCGATTGAATCCGGGTGGGTGGTGCGTTGCGTGGGCCGCCAGCCCTGGACGGTCTACGGCCAGCTGCGGACCGCCGATGCCGCCTCGGTGCTGCCGGTGGGCGAGGTCCTCACCAGCTTGAGTGTGTTCGCTGTGCTCTACACGGTGTTGCTGGTCTTCGCGTTGTATTTCGGCTCCCGGATCATCGCCAAGGGGCCGAACCTCACCCTTGAGCCGCCCTCTGGTCCTGCCACAGCCGCAATTCTTTCCGACCCATCAGCAAGCACCTGACCATGGAGTTCCTCGAATGGTTCATGCCCACGGTCTGGTTTGTGATCCTGGCCCTGTTCCTGCTGCTCTATGTGATCCTCGATGGCTTTGATCTGGGGGTGGGCATCCTCTCGCTCACCTCGCCCAGCGAATCCCAGCGCACGATCCTGATGACGAGCCTCGGCAATGTGTGGGATGCCAACGAAACCTGGCTGGTGCTGATGGGCGGCGCCCTGTTCGGGGCCTTTCCCCTGGCCTATGGCACCATCCTCAAGGCCCTCTACGGCCCCATCTACCTGATGATCCTGGGGCTGATCCTGCGGGCGGTGGCCTTCGAGTTTCGCGAGAACGCCGCCAACAAGCGGCCCTGGAACCTGATGTTCGGTATTGGCAGTGTGCTGGCCGCTGGCTCCCAGGGCATCTGTCTGGGCACGGTGCTCTCGGGCATCCCCACCGATGCTGCAGGCCACTTCACAGGCTCCGCCTGGATCTGGGTGAACCCCAGCAGCCTGGTGGTGGCTCTCACGCTCATCCAGGGCTACGTGCTGATCGGCTCCACCTACCTGATTCTCAAAACCAGTGGTGAGCTGCAGCGGTTGCACGTGCGCACCGCCCGCCTGGCGGCTGCCACCACCCTGGGCGGGGCCCTGTTGATCACCTTCACGGCGCCGTTCGCGTCGGAAGCACTGCGGCAGCGCCTGTTTGATCCCGCGTTCCTACCCTTCTTCGTGGTGTTGCCACTGCTGGGTGTTGCCCTGATCGTTCAACTGTTCCGCAGCCTGGCGATGCAGCAGGAGGCATGGCCCTTCGTGTATACCGTACTGTTGTTCATCCTCAGTTTCGCTGGTCTGGGGGTAATGGTATTTCCGGCGGTGATTCCGCCATCGGTCACGATCTTTCAGACGTCGTCGTCGGTGAGTTCGATGGTGTTCATGCTCACCTTCATCGGTGTGCTGATTCCCATCATGCTCTTCTACAACATCTACAACTACATTGCCTTTCGAGGCAAGGTGAGTGCCGATTAAGGAAAACCTTTGGCCGCCAGCACGATCAATCCCCCTAGGATGTGTCGAAACCCCATATGTTTCGCCTTCGCTCGCTCCGGCTGGGGATCGCCCTTGCCCTCTGCCTGCTGATCTCGGCGCCTCAGGGCGCCGCTGCGGCCACCGCGATCGCCCCTCCGGATGCCACGGTTGCTGCAGGCGAGGCAGCTGCCATTGACTCCGCAGTGGAGCAGTACCTCTCCAACCTGCCGGGTGATTTTCACGCGATTCGATCGGTTCCAGCCCTGAAGCGCCTGCTTGCCAGCGGCAACGTGTCGCTGATCGACGTGAGGACCCCTGCTGAGTACCGGGCGGGACACATTGCCGGAGCCATCAACAGACCGTTGAACGATCTCAGCCGCCACGTGGCTGAGATTTCCCCAGAGCGAGAGGTGGTGCTCTATTGCTCCAGTGGATTTCGCTCTGCTATGGGAGTGATGGCGCTGCAGCTGGAGGGCCGCCACCAGGTGAAGGGCTTTGCACCCAGCATCGAAGGCTGGAAGGCGGCCGGTGAGCCGGTGGTGACGACAGAAGGCGCGTAGGCCTGGCGAACGTTGGCGGGGTGCTGATTGTGGGCAGCGAATTCCGCAGCTCTCACGCCGCGCGACCCTGGCTGCAACGCATCGATCCATCCGCAACGAACCACCAAGATCCAAGGCCTTTGCTTCCTTGCTGCCCACACTGAAAGAACAAGCCTCGAGGCCGATGAACCCGTCGATCAACCAGCCCCTGCGGCTGATCACCCTCTGGATCGCCTGGCTGCTGGCGATGCTCTTTCACGTGGACCTGGGCCTGATGCCCCTGTTCCACGGCCAGTCGCCGGAGATCCACAGCCATGTGCAGGAGGGGGCATTGCCCCTGCTGTTCGGGGCGATGCTCGGCTACTTCCTGCTGCCGCTGATTGCGACCGTGCTGATCGCCTACGCCGCCACCACGGTTGCTCCGGCCACGCGCTGGCGGCCCTGGCGGCGGATCCACTTCTGGTTCAGCGTCGTCTATTCGGTCACCAACGTCCCCCATCTCATCGCCGACATCCTGGTGCCCGATGCCCGCCTCGATCAGATCGTGCTGATGGTGGCCCTCACGGTCTTCGGGCTGCTGATCAACGTGGAGGGTTGGCGCTGGTGGCGGCAGACCCCGTGAAGGGACTGCAGCCGGGGCGGTGCCTGCTTGGTTCAAGCTCACTCAGCGGCGCGTCCAGGTACCAATGTCCACGACTGAATCGAGATCGGAGGTGTGACGATAAACAACCTGAATCAGATTGGGGTTGATGATCTTGCCATCCGTAAAGCCGTCTTCATCAACCATGTATAAGCTGGCATCGTCATACCCAAGAGTGCCGACGAACTTCTCCGTTGCGTACTTGGATTTGACTAATCCGTGGAAAACCCGACCCTGTTGCCTGGTGATTTGAGCAACGGCATTCAGATCGCTGAAATCACCATGATGGTGGGTCTTGCATCTCGATGCTTCGACTTTGCAGAGCACGGCTCCTTTCCCTTCCACTGTCCATGTGCCGATCATGCTCGGAATGACAGGTGCGGCCAAAGCAGCAGAGAAGGTTCCTGCGCAGGCAAGAGTCGCCACGCCGGCCATGGCTAGCCGTGCTGTGAGCGTCTTCGCGATGGAATGAGCGACCGCAGTATAATTCATCAGCCTTTAAGCGAACGTCTCATTTATACCCTAGCTATAGAGAACAATCACGAGCCAAGCACGCAACCTATTGACATGTGGGCAGGCAAGAGTCTTCCTGACGGGTTTACGAATCGGAGCGATTGATCCGTGCGTGCTGATGCCAGACAACAGTAAAGTATGGATTGTGCAGTCTACCCAAACGACAAGAGAGACAGCCCGATCCAACTGAATGACGGGCGAAGAAGAGGGCTCCCTGCGCAACGCCCATCCATGAGAGCCAGGGCTACCGCCAGTCGAGGCCTGGCAGAAAGGGAACGATCGCCGGGGTGGAGGTCATGTAGTGGGCATAGTCGCTGTGCATGGAACACAGGCGCTGCTCCTCGCGTCGTGCCTTGAGGCTGAGCACGGTCGCCAGCGCCAGCAGCAGTCCCAGGTGCAGCAGGCTGCCGAGGGCCAGAGTCACCCCCAGGGAGCAGAGCAGCAGCGACTGGTAGAGGGGATGGCGGCACCGGCCGTAGGCCCCCTCGGTGACCAGGGGCGCCCCTGGCATCGGTTCCGGCAGCGGACTGAGACTGTCCCCGAGGTTCAAGGCCCCCTGGGCGCCGATCACCAGGCCGATCAGGAAGGTGAGCCCACCGATCAGGCGCAGCGCCAGGGGCCAGTGAATCCCCAAACCCGAGGGGGGAGGCGTTGGCGGCAGCCAGTGGGCGGCGATCAGGATCATCTGGGCCAGCACCCACCACTCGCCGTGGCGGTTGTCCCTCAGCCCCTCCCAGGAGAAGCCCCACTTCTGCATTCGTTCGTTCAGTTGGCTCAGCATGATTCGATCTCTAAAAGTGAAGGGGTTGGGACAGGCTGGCGCCACAGGCCGAGCCACTCGTCGTTGCGCTTGTCCACCGACCCGGTGGCCGGCTCCCAGATCTCTGGCACCAGGCCGGCCTGCCGCAGCTGCGCATCCACCAGCTCCGGGTCACTGCCCCAGGGCGGGCCGCCTGGCTGGCGGTGGCACCAGAACAGCCCCAGCAGCCAGCTGTCAGCGCCTTCTTGGTAGCGCTGGTCCCAGCGGCTCGCGTCGGCGCTGAGGGGCTGTTTGGAGGGGCTCATGCCTCCAGCTTGCCCCGTGCAAACGCGACATGTGTTGAGCGGCATGGAGGCATTGCCGTACGGCGGGCCGACACAGCGGTTGAGCACAATCGGGGGCATGGACCTCCATGCCGACCTGAGCCAGCGCGTGGTGATCGACACCGGCGCCCTCACCTGGAGCCCATCGCCGATGGCGGGCGTGGAGCGGCGCATGCTCGATCGCGAGGGCGCAGAAGTGGCCCGGGCCACCTCGATCGTGCGCTACGCCCCGCTCAGCCGTTTTGATCGAAATCACCATGGCGGCGGAGAGGAAATCCTGGTGCTGGAAGGCACCTTCTCAGATGACCAAGGCGATTACCCCGCCGGCACCTACCTGCGCAACCAGGCCGGCTCCGCCCATGCCCCGTTCAGTGAGGAGGGCTGCACGCTCCTGGTGAAGCTGCAGCAGATGCACCCGGACGATCAGCAGCGCGTGGTGATCGACACCCGCACCGCCGACTGGTTCCCGGGCTTGGTGCCGGGACTGCAGGTGCAGCCGCTGCATGCCTGGGGCTTGGAGCACGTGGCCCTGGTGCGCTGGGCGCCCGGCACGGTCTTTCAGCCCCACGGCCACTCGGGTGGAGAGGAGATCCTGGTGCTCGATGGTCTGTTTCAGGACGAGCAGGGCAGCTGTCCCGCCGGCAGCTGGTTGCGCAATCCTGCTGGCAGTGCACACCAGCCCTGGAGTGAGCCGGGCTGCACCATCTGGGTGAAGACTGGCCACCTGCCGGTGACGCTTGGCCCGGATGGCTCACAAGCCTGAATTCGTGTTGAGCAGGGCTTGGCAGAGGGGGAACGGGCGGTCTCCTCAACGGAGAAGACGTCCGCGTGCATCTGGTGGCATCAGCCAGAACGGCGGCCGGTCCGAGCAGCAGGCTCAGCCATGAGCGGAAAGCCAGCTACGAATCACTCCAGATTTGGTGGGGAACTGGTCGAGCTTCGGCAGCAACGCCAGGTACCCGGCGAGAACACAGAGCATGAGAGGACGATCGAGCCAGCTGAGCCAAGGGCACCGGCAGTTCCTGGCCGGTGGCATCGAGGAACCGGGTGCGGGTCTGGACGCCTGATCTGTGAGCCCGCATTCAGCGCGTCGTTGTCACCGGGGCTCCACTTGAGGTCGCGCCTGAGCTGGCCAGAACCAGAAGATTTCTGCTAGTACAGGTGTTCGCTCTGCTGGTGTCGTTGTGGCTGCTCTCCCATCCCATTCCCGCGGCACCCTGCCGGTGCCCAGCTCAGCGGCAGACGATGGCGACGACGAGCACTGGCCCTATCTCGATGAGGAAGTGCTGGTGGCCAGCCGCAGCCGCAAGGTTTGCCTCACCTGCCACTTCTTCCGCCATCGCGCCGGGGTGAACTGCATATCGCTGCTCACCTGCCAGCTGCACCAGGCTCTGCTGGCCCATGGGGAGCACCTCACCCGCCGCTGCCAGGGTTGGACCGATGACATGACGCGCCAGCGGGGCTGGTGCCCGGAGTTGGCATGAGCAGCCGGCGCGCGGTGGTGGGCGTGATGGGCGCCGGAGAGGGCGCCTCTTCTGAGGCTGTGGCCCTGGCCGAGGAGCTGGGGGAGTGCATCAGCGCTAGGGGTTGGGTGCTGCTCACCGGTGGCCGTCCGGCGGGGGTGATGGGGGCGGCCAGCCGCGGCGCGGCGCGGGTGGACGGGCACCTGGTGGTGGGGGTGTTGCCCGATGAAGGGAAGGGTGATGAGAGGCAAAGCACGGCGGACCTGGATCTGGCCCTGTTCACCGGCATGGGCAAGGCCCGCAACGTGATCAACGTGCTCAGCGCTGATGTGGTGGTGATCTGTGGGGGCGGCGGCCCAGGCACAGCATCAGAAGCCGCCCATGCGCTCAATGCGGGCAGACCACTGATCCTGCTGGCGGTGCCGGTGCTGTGGCGGGACTTCTTCCTTTCGCTCAGCAAGGGGGTGGAGAGCGCGAGCGATGTGCAGGAATGCTGCCGGTTGATCGAGGCCCGACTCACAGAGGCATGAGTCGGCCATCACCTCGTGTCCCCCTGACCCAAAGGAGGGCTGGCTGAGCGACGGCCGTCATCTGCTGCGCTTTCGCCAGACCCGCTGGGAGCGCCAGGTTCAACGGCTGGAGATCACCAGCGGGGAGTTGCTTCTAGGTGTGTAGTGCCACCAGGTTGTTCCGGCTGCAGACTTTCTCGTCACCGCGCCCGCCCCTGCTTACCTTGGCCCGATGCGTCTGCTGCACACCTCCGACTGGCATCTGGGCCGCAGCTTTCACGGGGTCTCGCTGTTGGAGGAGCAGGCGGCGGCGATCTCGCGGATCGCCGAACTGGCGCGGGAGCATGCCGTCGATGCGGTGCTGATCGCTGGCGATCTCTACGACCGTGCCATTCCTCCTGCCGAGGCGGTGGCCCTGTTCAACGACGCCCTCGCCCGGCTGAGCGCCGGTGGCACCGCCGTGGTGGCCATCGCCGGCAACCACGATTCCCATGTGCGGGTGTCGGTGTACGACCCCTTGCTCTCCGCCTTCAACATCACGGTGCGGGGCGACGTGGGCCGGGCCCAGGAGCCGGTGCTGGTGACGCCCAGGGCCGGCGGCACGCCGGTGGCTATCTATCCCCTGCCCTACCTGGAGCCGGCGGTGGTTGGGCCGGCCCTGGCCGGAGCTCCCGTGCGCCTGCGCCACGAGGAGGTGACCCGCCTGGCCATCGAGCGGATCCACGCCGACCGCCGCGAACGGCCGCCCCACCGTTCGGTGCTGGTGGCCCACACCTTCGTGGCGGGCGGCGAAACCTCGGAGTCGGAGCGGGAGCTCACCATCGGCAACGTCGACCGGGTGAGCGTGGCGGCCTTCGAGGGCTTCGATTACGTGGCCCTCGGCCACCTGCACGCCTCCCAGCAGCTGGACGGCCCCCGGATCGCCTACTCAGGCACCCCCCTGGCCTATTCCTTCTCCGAGGAGCACCACGTCAAGTCGGTGCGGATTGTGGAGCTGGCCGCCGACGGCACCCCCACCGTGCAGGTGGTGCCCCTGGAGGTGGGCCGGCCCCTGTGCACCCTGCGGGGCCCCATCGACGAGCTCTGCGGCGCCCCCCGCCACGCCGCCGCCAGCGAGGCGCGGGTGCGGGCGATCCTCACCGACGACAGCCTGCCCCTGCAGGCCATGGCCCGGCTGCGGGCCCGCTTTCCCCACATCGCCGAGCTGCGCCACGAGCCGCCCGAGCTGGCCCGCGCCGGCGAGGCCGAGCGCCACCGCCAGGTGCGCCAGGCCCGCTCGCCGCTGCAGCTGGCCACCGCCTTCTTCACCGACCAGCACGGCCAGCCGCCCGGCGAGCCCGAGGCCGAGCTGCTGCGGGCGGCCCTGGCGGCGGCGGAACGGGGAGGGGAGCGGTGAAGCCGCACCGGCTCTCGATCGAGGCCTTTGGGCCCTATGCCGATCCGGTGGCGATCGACTTCGACGAGCTGGCCGCCGAGGGGCTGTTCCTGATCCACGGCACCACCGGCGCCGGCAAGACCTTCCTGCTCGATGCCCTCTGCTTCGCCCTCTACGGCGAGGTTTCCGGCGACCGCAGCGTCAAGGGGCTGCGCTCCGACCACGCCGCCCCCGGCGCCGTGCCCCGGGTGAGCCTGGAGTTCTCCTGCGGCAACGCCCGCTACCGGGTGGAGCGGGTCCCCGCCCACACGGCCCCGAAGGCCCGCGGCCAGGGCACCACCGAAAAGGCGCCCCAGGCGTTCCTGTTCCGGCTGGCCGCCGGCACACCGGAGCAGGCCGTGGCGGCAAAGACCACCGAGGTGACGCGGGAGGTGGAACACCTGGTGGGGCTCAATGCCGCCCAGTTCCGCCAGGTGATTCTGCTGCCCCAGGGGCGCTTCGCCGAGGTGCTGCGGGCCAAGGCCGAGGAGCGCGAGGCCCTGCTCAAAACGCTCTTCGACACGGTGATCTACGAGCGGGCCGGCTGGTGGCTGGAGGAGCAGGCCCGCACGGCGCGGAATCTGGCGCTGGAGCAGGCCCGGGAGCAGGAGGTGCTGCGGCGCCGGGCGGCCGACGCCTGGGACCCCCACGCGCCCGAGCCGCCGGAGGGGGTGGAAGCGCCTCCGCCCCCCGCCGACCAGGCCGGCCTCGAAGCGCTGGTGGCGGGGATCGCCGCGGTGGTGCAGGGCACCGAGGCCGCCCTGGGGGAGGCCGCCGCC
>NZ_JAGQBN010000030.1:0-14614 GCF_024345655.1 Synechococcus sp. Lug-A
CGCGCCACGAGCGGCGCTCGCGGGCACGCAGCGGCGCGCTGAGCGGGGCCGCAGGCGCAGCCGGGGCCGGGGCCGACGGGCAGGGCGCCGATCTCGAGCTGCTGCAACGGCTCCAGGACTGGCGGCGGGAACAGGCGCGTGAGCAGGCGGTGCCTCCCTATGTGGTGTTCCATGACCGGACGCTGGTGGAGTTGGCCGCGCGGCGGCCGCTCCAGATCGCGGAACTGGCGGCGATCAGCGGCATCGGCGCTGCCAAGCTGGAGCGCTATGGCAGCGCCTTGCTGAGCCTGCTCAAGAGCGACAGCTGAGCCGGCCGCAGGGAGCCGCGCCTTACCTTCAGCACGATCAGACCCCCCTCCGTTCGAAGGGTCTCCGCAATGACCTCCAGCCAGCCCACCAGCTTCCGATCCGACCGCACGCCTGGCCCTGGAGTGGTGGCGGGGTCGCCGCTGCGCACGATTGAGGTGGCGCTGGCCAGCAATCCCTACACGGTGCGGATCGGTGAAGGGGCGCTGGAGGCGCTGGGCGGTCTGCTGGAGGAACGGGGCTTCGCGGCCGGCACCCAGGTGCTGCTGGTCACCAATCCTGAGGTGGATCACCACTACGGCGCCCGGGTGCTGGCCAGCCTGCAGCGGCACGGCTTCCACACCACCCGGCTGGTGATCGCCGCGGGGGAAGAGCAGAAGACCCCCGCCACCGTTGCCCAGATCCACGACGCGGCCTACGCGCAGCGACTGGAGCGGCGATCCCTGGTGGTGGCGCTGGGCGGCGGTGTGGTGGGCGACATGGCGGGTTTCGCCGCCGCCACCTGGCTGCGCGGCGTCCCCGTGGTGCAGGTGCCCACCACCCTGCTGGCGATGGTGGATGCGGCGATCGGCGGCAAGACTGGCGTGAACCACCCCGGCGGCAAGAACCTGATCGGCGCCTTTCACCAGCCGGAGCTGGTGCTGGTGGATCCCACCACGCTCACCACGTTGCCGGAGCGGGAGTTCCGCGCCGGCATGGCGGAGGTGATCAAATACGGCGTGATCGGTGACCCGATCCTGTTCGCCGATCTGGAGTCGGCGGCGGATCTCTCCAGCCTCGAGGCGATCGGCCCGGCCCGCCTGCAGCGGCTGCTGCAGCGCTCGGCTGCCGCCAAGGCCCGGGTGGTGGCAGCTGATGAACGGGAGGGCGGCCTGCGGGCGATCCTCAACTACGGCCACACCCTCGGCCACGTGGTGGAAACGCTCTGCGGCTACGGCACCGTGATCCACGGCGAAGCGGTGGCGATGGGGATGGAGGCCGTCGGTCAGCTGGCTTTGGCGATGGGCCTGTGGAAAGCCGCCGACCAGGAACGCCAGCGGGCGGTGATCGCCAAGGCCGGCCTGCCGCTGGTTCTGCCGCCGCTGGACGTGGAGGCCGCGATGCAGACCCTGCAGAGCGACAAGAAGGTGAACCAGGGGCAGCTGCGCTTCGTGCTGCCCACCGGCATCGGCCATGTGGTGATCCGCAACGACGTGGATCCGGCCCTGATCCGCCAGCTGCTGGCCGGCTCGCTCTGAGCGGCGACCGCGACGCCGCAGCCCCCTGGGCTCAGGCGCTAGTTGGTGAGCTATGCGGTTCGCCGGCCTGCGCCAGCAGCATCCGCACCATCAGTGAGAGCGTCTGGCGGTTGCCGCCCGCGGAACGCCAGGCCTCCAGCCACACCTGCAGCGGTGCGGATTCGTTGCTGCTGCCCGTTCCGTTACCGCTGGTGCCGGCGCCATTCGCAGCGGCAGGTTCTGCCGACAGGCGCGCCAGGAAGGCGGCGGCATCGTCGAGGCAGGAGGTTCCCTTGCCGAAACCATCGAGCCGGGGATCAAGCGCCGCCAGCAGGGTTTCCAGCTGCTGGCGGTTCAGCGGCGGCAGCTGGGGCGCACCATCGTGGCCATCATTGAACAAGGGAATGCCGTGAAACGCTGACCAAGCATCGCGGTAAAGCTGTCAAAACGTCACGGTTTCTGGCGAATGAACAGTCCCAGACCGTTGCGATCGAGGTTTCCGACCCACACGGTCGTGGGCACTCCGCCAGCGCCGGCCTGAAACGTGACGGCCGCAGGGCCAAAGGCGTTCTCGCCGCGGGGTTGATAGGAGAAGGTGTTGCCGCTCACCGGGGTGAGCGGGAAGCGCTGCGGCTCCGGGCCGATCAGCAGCTCAAGGCCGTCGGGCCTGCGGCGGATGTCGAGCAGCCCGAAGTAGTCGTTCTTGTAGCGGCCCACGTAGCGCTCCAGGGGCAGCGGCGGCACGACGACAGCGGGGGCCACCACGGCGGGGTAGTCCTGCTGGCTCATGCTCTTGAAGATGCCCTGCAGCAAGGGGAGGTAGTCACGGCTGACCTCCCCTTCCACCGCCAGATCCAGAAAGCTGAGCGCCACCGCTTCCGGCAGGCCCACCGGTTGGCCGTTGGTGAGCACCACGATGCCGAGCTTTTCGGCAGGCAACAGATACACAGCCGTGGCGGCACCAAGGAAGAAGGCACCGGAGTGGGAGAGCTGCACCAGCCCTGCTCCGTGCTTGCCCACATTCCAGCCGAGCCCATAGAGCCCGGCCGCATCGGTGGCTGGATCCGCCGGTGGGGTGCTGATCACCTGCGGGCGATGGGTTTCGGCCAGGGCAGCGGCCTGCAGCACGGGCTTGCCGGCAAAGCGGCCGCCGTTGAGCTGCAAGCGCAGCCAGCTGCCCATGTCCCGCGCTGACGCGCTCACCCCGCCAGCGGGAGATTCCGCATCGGCATCGCGATCGAAGCGCGCCACCCAGCCCTGAGCGGTGGGCACGTGCAGGCGGGCACGGTTGGCGTCGGCGATCAACGCGGCATGGCTGGAGGTGGTGCGCGTCATGCCCAGGGGCTTGTAGAGCCGCTCGCGCGAGATCGCCTCCCAGCTGCTGCCACCGGCACGGGCAGCCGCCTCTGCCGCGGCGGTGAAGCCGAAGTTGGTGTAGGCGTAGTGGGCCCGGAAACGGTTGTTGGTGCGCAGGAAACGCAGCCGGGACAGGATCGTGTTGCGATCGAAGCCGAGATCCTCCAGGTCGTCGCCGGCATGATCAGGCAGACCGCTGCGGTGCGAGAGCAGATCGCGCAGGGTCACATCTGGTGCCGTGCCGGCCGGACCGATGCGGGCCTCAGGCAGGGTGCGCAGCACCGGATCGTCCCAGCCCACCACCCCATCTCCCACCAGGGCCGCCACCACGGTGCTGGCCACCGGCTTGGAGAGGGAGGCCAGCTGGAACATCGTGTCGGGATCGACCGTTCCTGCCTGCCCCGCCTTGCGCACGCCGTAGCCACGCAGAAAAACCAGTTGATCGTTGTGCACCACCGCGATCGCCATGCCCGGCACGCCAGTGCGGCGTTGCATGGACGTGGCAAGGCCATCGAGGCGCGCCAGGGCGGCAGTGAGGGATTGCGGTGTGATCCGCTGGGCCGCTGCCGCCGCCCGTGCAGCGGGAGCCGCGGCGAAGCCTGTGGCGAGGCTGGCGGCCAGCAGGCCGGCAACCATCTGCAGGCGGGGGAGGCGGGAAGTGACCGGCACCGGGGCTTTGGCAGTACGGCCGGAAGCTAAGGCCGCTGCACAGATCCGCCCGCCTCTGAACGGGGATGGTCATGCCATGCGCCGGCGCGATGCCAGCAAGCGGGCATACTTGTCGAGGACCAGCATTTCACGGTGGTGGTGCCTTCGGGCAGGGGTCTCGGGTGGTGGTTCACCTGAGACCTTTCCATTGGCAAGGTCTGCGGATGGCCTGTCCTGAGCCAGTGCGGCTGGAGCTGTTGAAGCCGCGAGCGTTCTGCCGCGGTCCAGGGCTGTGTCTGGTCTGGTTGGTTCACGCCGAAGCGTCGCAACGGAGGGCCTCCTGTGAATGGACCGAAGACCGGTGCCACAGCAGATCTGAACGATTCACGTCGGCAGAATGTCTGCAAATCGTCCAAGTACCGCCGAACAGCCGCCCAGAGTTTTCCACATCTACCGACGCGACCCTGGCCTTGAGCTCTGCTTAGAAGTCTGCAGAAGTAAAGGATGACGGCGTCTTGCGACTAGTCTGAGCGAATAGCCAAGCGCTTGTCGCGGCAACGCCGATGCATGGGAGCAGGAAAATGAACTCGCCAATGCCAACTTGATTCGAAGACAAGGTGACAACCACAAGGAAGCTGACAGCGGCAAGCAGGCACAGGCAAAGTGAGCTTGCTCTTTGCAGGCTTGGAATAAAACCTGTGGCGACAAGGCAGACCCAAAGGGCAGGGGCTACGTAGATACCCCAGGCGAACCAGTCAAGGCTGTTCCAGGCGATCTCAAGAAGGGCACCAAGGCCTCTTGCTCGTGCAACCTCACCGATGCAAAGAAAGAAGAGTGCCAGCACAACGTATGGAACAACAACGATGGCCCCAACGGCATGAAGGAGTCGATTCATTTCTTGGCCTCCAGAGAAGCGCACATCCTCTAGCCCACCACACAAGACTGAGGCAGTCGCCATAAGTGCGCACTGAGAAGATGATCATAGCTTATTGATAGCGACTGAGGCTAATACGATCCATCCACTAGCGCCTTCACCGCGGCATCAAGGGCCTCAGCAGTGGCCCCAAGCTTCAACAGGTGGACATCCTGCTCAGCCATCCCGATAGTCCCCCCTTGCGTAGCGCCCTCCCGGTCAACGGCACCAAGGGCGGCAAATCCAGTGGCCAGTTGGCAGCCAGCGGCAGGAGCTACGGCATGGCCTGCAGCAAGGCCGGCGGCCCTGAGCTGCAGCACCTGGAGCAACGCCTGGATCGGACGGAGCAGTTGGTTGCGCTGATCGCCTAGCTGCTGGCGGGTTCTAGCCTCCCGCCAACCTGAAGCTCAAGCACCTGCTCATGCCCTTAAACCTTGAGAAGCTGGGCCGCTTCCTACTGCGTGGCCTCCGTATTGGCGCCAGCACGATCTCGATCGTGGAGCTGCTGCGCAGTGACTGGACCGGCGGCATCGGCGCCGGCTTGGCCTGGCTGGTGTTTCTGCAGGTTGAGCGGCGGCTTCCGCCGGTACCTCAGGAGCCCAAGACCTGATCCGTAGCCAGCTTGTTCGCTTTGCTGGCACACCCAGGCCTCCAGCGCCAGGCGCAGGTCATCAGGCAGATCACTGCCACGTTTCCCCTTGCCGTAGCGACGATCCTCCTGGGCATCCAGGATTTCGGCCCTGCGCAACAAGGCGTTGATCTCCTGCTCGAGATCCCTTTCCGCCCTGAGCATCCACTCATGGCTCACGGCCTTATGTTTGGAGGCATTGGCCTGAACCTTGTTGCCATCCAGCGCCACATGGCTCAGGCTCACCATCCCGGCTGGTTGACAGAGCCGCAGGATCTGAACGAACAGACCCATGAGCGCGTCAAGTGAGCGCGTCAAGGTTGCGGCGCCGGAACTCACTGATGCGGCTGTGGTCTGGCTGCTGGTTGGCCGTCAGCACCCGGAAGGCCAGGTCCTCGTAGCAGGCGCGCTCGATCCTGCGGGAGGAGACGATGCCCACGCAGTACGCATCGAGCAGCAGCAGCGTCAACCGCTTCGCGGAAGCCTGCCGGCTACATCCTGGGGGTAAAGCCCTTCTCCCCGCGGGGATCCTTGGCTTGAGCAGGGATCAGGACCTGTGAGAGATCCAGCTCATCCACCAGATCCAGCATGAATACACCTGATGGTCTTCTAAGCGCCAGTCACTGGGTGATGGCGGCAGCGGGTGGTCTGCTCTGGCTGCCAGGGGCGGAAGGTCTTGGGCATACCCCATTCTCTCGCCCAGATTGATTGCAGCAACTTAGATCTGGGCGGTTTCAGGGGCTTCTGTGGAGAGGCTGGCCGCGGTCTACGGGCAACAAACTCCTAGCTGCACCCAATCCTTCCTTCATGGGGAAGTGGAGGCGTAATGGCTGGTTTCGGGGAGTGCCCTGCACGGATTCACTGAAATGAAGCAGATGTGCTGACGATGCGCATCAATTTGCCCATATCAGAATATAGATGAATAAACTTACCAATCCTGCAGACTTAATGCAGAAGAGCTTAAGAAAGACGAAAGACCATTGGCGAATCAATGCTCGTGTTCATGAGCAGACTTGGAGCACATCCATATCACATGGATGTGCACATCCACAAAGGAGTCAGTCATGGGTATGGGAAAAGACATGAAAGCCACCGCTAAGAACATCGAAGGCAAAGTTCAGGAGGCCACTGGCAACATCACTGGTAACAAGAAGGATCAGCTAGCAGGCAAGGTCAAGCAAGCCCAAGCCAGCGGTGAACATGCCATGGAAGACCTGAAAGACACAGTGCGCGACGCCACCAACTAAATAGAGATTGCTCAGCTGATCAACACACTTTAGGAGCTTCGTCATGCTTAACTACGCCATTACTTTCTTTGTCATTGCGATCGTCGCTGCGGTCCTGGGCTTCAGCGGTATCGCCGGATCAGCTGCGAGCATCGCTCAGATCCTGTTCCTTGTGTTTCTCGTGCTTGCCGTGATCTCTTTCCTCACCGGCCGGCGCAGCGCAATGTGAATAGCAGCGTTAATCATAATGTTCTGCTCAGATCATTATGATTTGAGTCCAGTAATCAGTGGTTACTGACCATTGAACAACCCTGGACATGCAGTATTGGTTGCCACAGGTTTTCTTTTCATTGCACTAAACCTCTTTCCACCCTCGCTATCGTCACCATGAAGCACCACTTTCGTTTTCTGCGCCAGTTAGCCGCCACTTGCCTTGGCCTTGTCTTCAGCCTGCTGGTGTTGATCGCCACGCCGGCTTTGAGCGCTCCTGCCCAGGCCTCAGGAGCCTTCACTCTCAGCGCCTCCCCCTTGCCCCTGGCCTCCACCGCCGGGCGCGTCAAGGCTGGCGCCAAGGACATCGAGGGCAAGACCCAGGAATCGATTGGCAAGGTCACTGGCAACAAGGGAGATCGCCTCGCCGGTAAGGCGAAGCAGGCTGAGGCTAAAGGCCGGAATGCTGTTGAAGACGTCAAGGGCAAGGCCGGAATGGGCTGAGCCAGGATCAGTGGCCCGGCCTGATATCACGCCTGAAGACGCCAGGCCGGGCCGCTTACGTCTAGGAGCCTGTTGGTCTACGCGCAACAGGCTCCTAGCCCTGACGGAGTGATCTGAACTAGCACTGCCGCTCAAAACGGCCCAAGCCCGCCTTCTGGAACTGTTGCCACTGCTCCACAGCCTGCGTCGGCGAAGGGGGGTACGGATCTCCGTCCAGGAGAGGGCGTTACCTCAAGTCCGATGGGCTTCCGTCCATCCCATGGCCAACCGGAGGTGGTCACCCATCCCTGAAAAGTCAATCGGGGCGACAGGATTCGAACCTGCGACCTAGTGCTCCCAAAGCACCCGCGCTACCAAGCTGCGCCACGCCCCGTCGAGCCAACCCTACCGCACGCAACACCGGAAGCCTGCATCGCCTTAATCCCTGTGGCAGCAGCAGGTTTCAGCGCCCATTGATCACGCCACGCCCGTGCCTCAGTGCTTGTCAGCACGGCAAGCGTGAGCCTGGAAGGCTCAGCTGTGATCTGCACCAATCTGTTGGATCAACCTGGGATCCAAGGGAACCGCGCTGGACTGCCCGAACGCAGCCAACGCATAGACCTCGCCCCATACCGACGCGGCCGACCGGTTGGGGTGGGGAGATGTCTGCTGCCGCGCTCGGGTCCCGATTGCGGCACCTCAACGGAGCCGCGTGGGGATCCGCAGCCACGATCAGGCTGTTCCCAGAGCCTGCACTCACCGAAAGGAAGCAGAAGCAGAAGCAGAACGACCCGTTCAGAATTGCAACTCCTGCGTGGTTACGAATGAGGAAGGAAGGATGTCACAGCCGCCTTCTCGGCTTCTGGTGAATGGACACCCCATCGTGGTGTTGATGGACTCAGTCCATCCCTTCTGGCGGCAACCGATTTCCCTCCTCGCTCCGGGTAAGGCTCCGCGCCTGCAGCCGGGCCAACGGAGGCAGATGGTCCCAGCAAAGGGGAGAACGACACCGTCCCATCGCCCTGCTACGTCGCCGCACTCCATGTCCAGCTGCACCGACTCCCCCAGCTTCGACATCTCCGCCTCCCGCACGTCGCTGCTGACCGTCACCCGCAGCCTCTCGGTGGTGTCCATGGTGCTGGTCATGGTGTTCACCTCCGCCACCTTTGGCGCGCCAGGCCGTGAGTGGCGCGGGCAGCTCCGCCGAGCTCAACCCGCAGAGCCGGCAGACGGGCTGAACCCTGCGCAAGAAGCGGCACCCACGCCTGAGGCGTCACCGCCACTTCAGGCCCTGCATCGCAGAGCACCCTTGGTGGTTGGCAATCCTCTCCGGCGGCATCAGCATCGCCAGGGAGCGCCTTTCTGCCACCGCGCCCGGTATCAATGGGATTCGCTTCACCTCGCACCTACACCCTGGTTTCGGTAGGGGCGGCCGTGGCCACGATCGTGCTCAAAACCGCCGCCTGGAAACTCACCGGGTCGGTGGGGCTGCTCTCCGATGCGATCGAATCGGGGGTGAACCTGGTGGCGGCGCTCGGCGCCTTCTGGGCCCTCACGCTCGCCGCCAAGCCAGCCGACCGTTCTCACCCCTACGGCCATTTCAAGGCCGAGTACTTCTCCAGCGGGCTGGAGAGTGTGCTGATCGTGGTGGCGGCTTTGGCGATCATCACGGCGGCCGTGGGGCGACTACAGCACCCGGAGCCCCTGGAGCAACTCGGCATCGGCCTGGCGCTCTCTCTGGTGGCCACGGCCCTGAACGGCCTGGTGGCCTGGTTGCTGCTGCGGGCGGCGCGTCGCTTCCACTCGATCACGCTGCGGGCCGATGCCCACCACCTGCTCACCGACGTCTGGACCTCGTTCGGTGTGGTGCTGGGAATCGGACTGGTCAAGCTCACCGGTCTGACGATCCTCGACCCGCTGATCGCCATTGCTGTGGCGCTCAACATCCTGGTCACCGGCTGGAAGCTGCTGCACGAAACCGCCTCCGGACTGCTCGATCGGGCCTTGCCCGAGCCCGACCAGAAACAACTGGAAGACCTGCTCGCTGCCTACGCCACGCCGGAGCTGCATTTCCACGCCTTGCGCACACGCGTGGCTGGTTCACGCCGCTTCGTGGCCTTCCACGTGCTCGTGCCAGGCCACTGGACCGTGCAGGCCGGCCATGATCTCTGCGACCGGCTGGAGAGGGAGATCGCCCAGGCGCTGCCACGCACCCACGTGCTCACCCACCTGGAACCGCTCGAAGATCCGAAAGCCTGGGACGATCAGGGATTCGGTTGGGACGAGGGGTGAGGATCGGACGTGATGCCTCTTTGGACACGCTCAGGAGGCTGCTGGAAATGGGGGAAGAGATACGGGAGTTCGCCTGTTGTGTGACCGTCGTTGGTGCCCAACAATCTGGTTGAGTGAGCGGTACGCAGGGGCTGGCCAGCGGCTTGACCAGGCCGAAATGAATGGTTCGGAACCTTCCTTGTGGTCTTCCTGCTTCCCTGTTGGCCTCACTCGTGCCATGTCAGTCAAGAGGTTCGCCAAGACCAAGCAGCGCATGCCAGGCGGCACCTTCATCCTCTCCGCCATGACCTTTTGACGCTTGGAGCGCTGCCTGATCGTGCTCGTGCTGGTAGGCACCAACCCAAGCCGCAGGACCCCCATCAATCCAGCCCTTCCCTGCGATCGCAGGGTCATGGCTCAGTCAATGCGATGCCCTTTGCTGAGTTTCCCTGGGAGGCTCCAGAAGGACTGGATCATTTGTTTCGAAGCTTGCTTTGGATCTGAAGAATGGCAAGGGAAGCCTCTATCATCATCGAATTGCAACACGAAATAATCGTTCGACGATGATCATTAGGCACGATCTCAGATTGGTCTTTCTTCATATCCCGAAGTGCGCAGGCAAAGAGTTGCGTGCAGTCTTTTCTGCTGGCTCAAAACCTGAGGATATGGAAAGCTACTTCAGCTTTGCCTACAGTCAAAAGCTTAAACGGCACGTTGACTTGGCCCACCTGCCCATTGATGATTTAATCCATTTCCCTGCTTACCACTCTTTAAGAAACTACACCGTCATCGCTGCAGTGCGCAATCCCTATCAACGACTACGCTCTGCGATCAAGGAGTATTGTCGTCAGTACTCCAAAGAAGACGAACGAATTGCAAATCAAAGTGGGCCCACAATGTTATCCAGATCAACTTACATGCGAGAAGTACCGGTCAGGCACGGTCTACGCGATCCTCGGTTCGTTCACTCAATGCCAATGCACTGGTTCTCTCACTATGGGCAAGAACCGTGGGTTGACCATATTGTACGCTGCGAAAGCCTACGAACCGACGTGTGCAATCTTGCGCAAAAGCTGAATTTGCCGCCAGAAGTCGAAGATCTGGCGTCCAAGAATCTTGCAGACCAAGATCCTGCCGGCAACACCGAGGCCGTCACTCCGGAGGAAGTAAATCTCGCGAATACTCTGTATGCTGTGGACTTTGATGTGTTTGGCTACTCTCGGCTCCAGGCAGAAGGAACGAATCATGGCCTGATTGCCGAAACCATCTCTGCCCTAACTCCTGGTGAAAGGCATTCCCATAGCATTGGGCTTCTCGAAAGGGCACAAAGAGTGGAGTGGCACTGGGGGCCTGTGAGTGAAATCCCGAGCCAATCTAAAATGGCGCCAACAAGATAAGGCTTGAGTAGGGCCTCCTGAGATAGTGACGCATGGACTCACTCCACACAAAGGGAGCAGCCGCAACGGCGTGATAGCAAATTCTCTGGTTGCAGCAGTTCGATCACACAAGAGCGTGCATGGGGAGCCTCTGGCCACCTCATTCCCCATGAGAAGCTGCAGCCAGTAGGTACAAGCACATAGAGGCTCCCAGAGCTATTCGGATCCATTGCCAGCACATTCAATGCATTGGCTGAACTCTGGGTGACTGTGATTGTGTCGCGAATCAGACCCATCTCATCCTAATCGACCGATGATCGCTATAGAGTTTGCCGCCACGGGGACGGAAGAACTGTCTAACGCGAACGGATGACGATACTCGCGCTGTTACGTGCGGAGATCATAGGCCGGCTATTCGGCTTAGTGGAGCTGATCTGCGATCATTATCTGTGAGCGGTTCGGGCTTCTATCGTAAGCGAGAATGATGAAAAAAGCGCCAAACTGCTAATCGAGCATGCTAACCTACTTCGTAGAAGACTAAACTCTGATCATCTCGAGACGACTGTACTTGCTGAAAGACAGGAAGCTCATCATCAATGTATCCAGGAGTTTCCACCCTTACGTTCCCTGATTGCTCAACTTCATCCTGGCTGAGCCTGGCCACAACACTCCATGTCACACCACCATTAGAGCTGGAGCTGACCTCGGCTACTGTATTAAGACCTATTCTAGCGTTATAAGTAATATAGAGTGTGCCGTCATCTGCTATGCTCATTTGCATGTAGTCGCCGCTTCGGTAGTTAACAATCTCCTCTGGCTCGCTCCAAGTGTTAGCAGTAGAATCATAGCGAAGATAGACAACCTGTCCCTCTCCATTGTTGGTAGCAACATGGATATTTCCTTCGGGATCGGTTACAGAGCTGAAATGGGTCGCATTGGGATCGCGCTGGTCGTTGCCAAGCTCAATTAATACTTGATTCGTAATACGAGATCCAGTGCTGTCTGGATAGGCGAATTCAGCCCACTTCAATGTCAGCCCATCTTTATAGAGCAAGCCAACTCCCCTGTCAGTAACAATGACTTCCCCCGAAATTGGGCCATCACCAGTTGAGCTTGGGATGGTGCGGGGGGCCTGACCCAACTTGCCCCACCATCCATGCTGTAGGAAACCATTAAGCTAACGTCACCGGTCAATCGGTTAGTTGCCGTATAGGAAACGAATAGAGTTCCATCATCAGACTTTGCAACGGACGGTCTCTCGTAGATCATTGATCGATCTCGAGCAACATCGACGGTGGCTTCTATCTCCCAGGAAGCATCACTATCAGAGTAAGCAAGCTGAGAGAAGGCAATGGATCCAAAGTCAGTAGAAAATGCAACGTACAACTCGTCCCCAATCAATACACCATCGGACGTTGAGGAGGCATCTGAGCCTGGCAGGACTACCGAAGAATCCCAGCTCTCCCCTCCATTCACAGCTGTGTATAGTGTAAGCTCGCCAGTGTTGGGCAGAATATGAACGATGCCATCATCTGTGATCCAAGAATGCTCCTGGAATCGAGCTGAAATCATACCTTCACCACCTTCTATCGAGGTTGGCGTGCCCGTGATGGCGTCAATTTCGTCCTGAGTGAATGCGGCTTTAATAGAATAATAAGCCTCAAGAACCTGATCTTCCAGATTCGATCCAGCAACCTTCACTCCCGATATAGATTGAAGAGTTGGGAGTGTGTCTTTGGAGATACTCGTAGTGTCGAGTAACCAATCTGTTCTTGCTGAATCAGTGTGATCCAAGAGAGAGCGATCGACCTCGTTGAAGAAGGGAGCCACTCCTGCTTCACGGCCAATGGAGGCGGAAGGCCACCAAGGCTGGTTCCTAGTGAAGCTTTCAGAACAATCCACGACGCCACACTTAAATCAGAACTTAACCATCGGTGTCTTGCATGGTTTTGCAATAGTCCTGTAACAATTAACTTCTAGTTAAGAATCCGGAACGCCTTGGTTTGAACACAGGCTTCGTTGCGGGAAAGGCAGTATGGTAAAAAATGCGTAAAGTAAAGAAGATTTGAGTTAGTTGAAATGAGCATTAATCTCGCATTGTTAAGCTTCAATGAAAATTCGAACTTGTATGAATTTACTGAGGAAGAGCTTTTCATTCCTCTAGGTGAAGCCGTCACCACTCTGGCTGGAGACGATGTCATCAGAGTAACGGATTCGCTTGGAACGGGCCTGACGGTTGAAGGGTCGCTGGAAGCTGGAACAGGTAATGACAGATTTGCTGCAAGCGCGTCCGAAAACGGAATTTTCAATCTAGGTATCGTCAATACAGGTGATGGAAATGATGTGTTGGCTGGGCGAGGCGGCTCTGGCTTCGGTGTAACCAACTCTGGCTCCATTATCTTTGGAGGAGGGGAAGATGTATTGCTGGCCGAAGGCGTTACATCTGGTTTATTCAATGACTCCCTCATTAATATGGCCTCTGGGGCCGATGCGATCAGGGCGATCGGTCGAGATGGTGATGGAATCATCAACTCATCGGTGATCTTTCTAGGTGACAGTGATGACATCGTTAATGCAAGCAGCGAGGGTGATGATGGAATTGATAATCGTGGGTTGCTGGATGGTGGTACTGGTGATGACACAGTTAGAGGATCAAGTACTTCTGATGCTGGCATTGAAAACAACGGTGGAAATCTTTTCTTGGCAAGGGGTGATGACGCCATCATTGGCAAGGGCGGCCAATATGGAATCTTTAACCTGAATAGTGGGTTGATTGGCTCTGGCCCGGGTAACGACCTTGTTAAAGGTGAGGGCGCTGGCTATGGAATCTTTAACCAAGGTGGAATCAATACTGACGAAGGGTCTGATCAAGTTGTTGGAATAGGGGGGGCTTGCGGCATCCAGAACGAATCACTGATTCAGACATCAGAAGGAAATGACTCTGTGGTTGGCACTGGTGATAGCCTTGGTATCTCAATTGGTGAATCGGGCCGCATCTTCACTGGCTCCGAGGATGACACAATCGCGGGAGAAGCTGATAATGGAGATGGCGTTTCTAACGCCGGAACTATATTCACTGATGTAGGCGATGATCTCCTTATTGGCAATAGTGAGAATGGGATTGGGGTTGTTAATTCTAACCTGATTAACTTTGCTAATGGGTCCGATCGATTGATTGCGCGTTCACTTGATGGAGACTCCTCGGGCTTGCTCAATGATGGCGGCTCAGTCTTTATGGGTCGAGACGGCGACGCTGTGGAGGGCGAGAGTCTTGGTGGGTATGGAATCTCTAACATCAACAATGGCATTCTAAACGCTGGGTCTGGTGCTGATCAGATTGTCGGCATAGGCGGCTCAGCTGGTGTTTTTAATCAGGGAACCATTGATGCTGGTGCAGATGATGATTCTCTTGTGGGTCGAGTGAGAGGAGCAGAAGGGGCGGCCATCTGGAACGAAGGGTTTATCAGTATGGGAGAAGGCAATGACACGGTTGATGCCATCTTAGGAGGTTTTACAGGTGGTGGCATCGTTGATTTAGGGAATGGAAACGATGCCATCTTGGGTTTTGGCGATGTCAACGTGAATGGCGGGGCAGGCACTGATCGACTGCTGCTTGACCCTGGGACTTACCAGATTTCGGAAGGCGTAATGACGCGCTCTGGCTCTATTGCTGTATTGACGTTTCAAGGAATTGAACGGATCGGCAGTGCCACTTCTGGGGACAGCGTGAATCTTCTTAATGGCACTCTCGTCATTGGAGTGGATGGAGCTATTGCTTTTACCTAGATCCATTCTGCATGAATAGAACACAGCAATACTGGGTAGCCCCTTGGGCTATCTAGCGGTCGCTGAAGGCCCCCGCTTTCAGGAAAGATGACACCCCTTTCAATCGCACACCCGGGGGCTTGATGGAGCAGATCAATGCGTCGTTACAGCGAGGCCGTGAAGGCTGATGTGAGGAGACGGATGAGCCCGCCGCA
>NZ_JAGQBN010000031.1:0-7051 GCF_024345655.1 Synechococcus sp. Lug-A
CAAACCGGCACCTGCAGCCCAGCCGGCGCCCGTGCGCCCCGCACCTGCTGCCACGGCTACAGCAGTCCAGCCCAGGCCGGCACCGGCAGCCGCCACCCAACCCGCGCCCGCTGCCACCCGCCCGGCGCCAGCAGCAGCAGCCCCCCAACCCAGGCCAGCGGCTGCGGCAGCACCCGCCCCCCGTCCCAAACCGGCGGCCACCGCTGCCAGATCGGCCGGCCCCAAACCGCCGGAATGGCGCACCTACGGCCCGATTCAGGTTGACTTCGCCAACTGGCAGCCTCTGGGCGGCAGCATGGTGGCCCCGGCCCTGAACAGCGCCGGCCAATCGATTTTCCTGGCGGTCAACTGCACGGCCGGCAAGCTCAATGCCACCGGCGAAGCTGGTGCCTGGAAGAGCTGGGATGCCCCGCAGAGCGAGTTTGAACAGCAATTGGTGAGAGACCTCTGCAGGGTCGGCGGCGGCTGAGCCCCGTCCAGCCCACGCGTGCCGGCCCGCCTGCCGCTCATGCCGCCCAGCGCAACGGCCATGGCTCCTGCAGATAGCGGCGTCCGGCCTCCCGGATCCAGAGCCGCTGGCTGCCGTCGTCGCTTTCGCTGATCAGCTCCTCCTGCACCAGCCGGCGCGCCAGCCAGCCCCAGCGCTCTCCCTCCGCAGCGGCGGTGTCCTCCGCACCGGAGTGATCGGCCAGGTCATCGGCCAGCCGGGGGAGATCCAGGCCCCGGCGCTCCTGCAGCAGGGTCAGCACCTGCGCCGCCTGCGCCGACCAGTCGATCGGCACCCCACGGCTGTGGCAACGGTCGCAGCGACCGCAGGGGGGCACCAGCTCGCCCACGGCCTCCAGCAAGGCCTGCTCGCGACAGCCCGTCCCCTCCGCCACCGCCTCCATGCGCCGCAGCTGTTGCTGGGCCAGTTCCAGCCGCAACCTCTCCTGCTCCTGCAGCTCCGGGGTCAGCTGCCGGCCGGAGGCGCGCATCGCCCAGCCCAGCGAGCGCCGGTCCATCGGATCAAAGAGCACCAGGCAGCGGGCGGGCTGGCCATCACGCCCCGCCCGCCCCGACTCCTGCAGGTACCCCTCTGCGCTGGCAGGCAGATCCAGATGCAGCACCAGTCCCACATCCGGGCGGTCCACACCCATGCCGAAGGCCACCGTGGCCACCAGCACCGGCCGCGGATGGTGCTGGAAGTGCTCAAGCGCCAGCAGGCGGCTTTCGGGGTCCATGCCGGCGTGATACGCGATCGCCTCCACCCCGGCAGCCGAGAGCCGCGCCGCCCAGTGCTCCACCGACCGCCGTGTGCGGGCGTAGATCAGCACCGCCCCGGACGCAGCCGCCACCGTGTCGAGCACCAGTGGCAGCGGATCAGGGGGGCGCCGCTGCATGGCGTACACGAGATTCGCGCGCCGGGCGGAGCGCACCTGCACAAGGGGGCGCCGCAGCTGCAGCAGCCGGATGATGTCGGCGCGGACGCGCGGCGCGGCCGTGGCGCTCAGCGCCACCAGGGGCACACCGGGACAGAGGCTGCGCAGCTGCCCGAGGCGGCGGTAATCCGGGCGGAAATCATGGCCCCAGGCGCTGATGCAATGGGCCTCGTCCACCGCCAGCGCCACCAGCCGGCCCTGCTCCAGCACGTCCTCCAGCAGGGCGCGGGTGGCTTCCGCCTGCAGCCGCTCCGGTGCCAAGTAGAGCAGGCGCAGGCGATTGTCGGCGAGGCGATGCAGAAGCTGCCGCCGCGACCCGGCATCGAGCCCCTGGTGAAGGCAGGCGGCCGGGATGCCGCGGCGCTGCAGCTGCGCCACCTGGTCCTGCATGAGGGCCACCAGCGGCGACACCACCAGCACCAGGCCCTGCCGCACCAGGGCGGGCAGCTGAAAACAGAGCGACTTCCCACCACCGGTGGGCAGCACCGCCAGACAGTCGCGACCCGCCAGGAGGGCCTCCACCACCGGGCGCTGACCGGGCCGGAAGCGCGACCAGCCGAAATGACGCTCCAGGGAATCCTCGAGCGCTTCCATCGCCAAACCGACCACAGCCCTGGTGCGGCCCGACCTTAGCGGCCCCAGATCTGGTGGCCAGGAACGCTCATGGCAAGGGCGGTGCGTCCAGCTGGTCGGGGCTCTCCTCCACCAGCTGCAGCCGCACCCGTTTGCCGCCGGCCAGCTCCCCCAACGACACCCGCAGGGTGCTACCGCTCAGGCTCTGGAGCACGGTCAGCATGGCCCGCAGGTGGGGCGTGCTGCTGCCGCTCTCCACCCAGAGGCGCTCCTGCAATCCCCCCAGCCGTCGCCAGCTGGTGTGCAGCTTCAGCACGGCACTTTCGAGCTGTTGCGCCTGCCCCACCGCATCGGCCAGCAAACCAAGTGCGTCGAGCCGCTGAGCCTCCTGCAGGGCTTTCTCCAGTTGCAGCTCCCCTTGCTGAAAGGCGCGCACCGCAGCCCCGGCCTCGGCCGCCTTGCTCAGCCAGCGGGCCGTACTGGTCACGTCCCTGACCCGGTCAAGCTCGGGTTCATCGCGCAGCGCCTGGCGCAGATCGTCCTGCTGGGCCTCGGGCAGCTTGGCCAGCTCCTTCACCAGTGGTGCAACGGCCCGCGGGGGCAGCAGGTTCTCCTGGGTGCGCTGGCGGATCTCCTCGGGCAGCAGCGGGCTGGTGGCCGCTGTGAATTCATCAGAGAGGCGCCGCACCTGCTTGCGGGTGATCTGCTGCCCCTCGTTGGCCGCTTCGCTGATCATCAGCTGCACCTCGGGGTCGGCCTGGGCCGTTTCGAGGAAGGCGCGCTTCGAGAAGTTGTTGACGCTGCTTTGCTCCAGCGGCCCATCGCCCACCAGGCTTTCGGCAGACTCCGCCAGCTGGATCAGCCCATAGGCCCGGGTCTTGCTGATCTCCCGCTCCCTGAGCCACTGCAGGAAGCCGGTACCCCGGCCCTCACCGCCGCGAACCTCGCGGTCGCGCACAGCGCGCAGGATGCGTCCCCGCCAGATCTCCGTCTGCAGGTCGAAGCGGTCGCACACCCCCCATGCCTCCTCCAGCCGCGCCAGGAACTCCATCGTGCTGATGTCGTCACGCTGGGGATCGGGGAGCTCGAGATCGAGGATGGGGGGCTCCAACAACGGCGGGGCGGCAGCAGCCGATCGTGCCACGCTCCGCCCGCCCCCATGGCGGCCCTGCTCCGGCGACGACGATTCATGACACGGGCACCTTTGGGCCCGCCGGCCTCGGGTATCTTCCGACTGGCAATCAACCTTCTCCAGCGCAGCGATGGCCATCTCCCGCGGCGACAAAGTGCGCATCAAGCGACCCGAGTCCTATTGGTTCAACGACGTCGGCACCGTGGCGTCGATCGACACTTCCGGCATCCGCTACCCCGTGGTGGTGCGCTTCGAGAAAGTGAACTACACCGGATTCAGCGGTTCGGAAGGCGGCATCAATACCAACAACTTCTCCGAAGCCGAGCTCGAGAAGGCCTGAGTCCCAATCCCGGGGGCACATCCAGCATCTGCAGGGCTGCCCCCGCACACGGTCTGATCCACAGGCGATTCTCTCCACCAGTCGCCTGCCTAGAAGCAGCATGTTTTTCGCTGGCCGTTCTGACCCCGCAGTGGCTTCCATCAGCCCACCTTGGTGCGGCGCTTGCTGAGCCTGCGGCCCTCAGTTGAAGCCTTCCTCTCCCAACCCGAAGCCTTTTCTTCAAAGGCCAATCCAACACGTCGGGCCCCACCGCTGGGGCCGCCCCTATCCAGCAGCTGGCTTGAGTGGTCTATCCACCATTCTCCAGCTGCACAACCGCAGATCAGAGACGTCACTGCCATCTCGGGCTTGATTCTCCAGCTCGATCCATCAGTCCCCCTACAGCCTTGGGCTGTTCTGTGCGTGCGCGTTCCTCTGGCCGCCTACTCCCCCTCGACGCGGGCAACCCCAGAGGCAGCCCCGCACCTGTGGGCTCGGCGCGCCGGCATGGGAGCCTGAAGCAACGCGCCAGAAACCGTCTTGCCGGAGCTGCCTGAAGTCGAAACCGTGCGTCTCGGCCTCGAGCGACAGTTGGCGGGCTTCACGGTGGAGCGCGTCAGTGTGCTGAGAGCAAGGGCTGTGGCCCATCCCGCCGACCCCGAAGCGTTCTGTCGTGCCCTTGAAGGCACCCAGGTGGGTCTGTGGCAGCGCCGTGGCAAGTATCTGTTGGCCAGCCTCAGCCGCGATGGCGAGCCCGCCGGCCTGTGGGGTGTGCACCTGCGCATGACAGGCCAGTTTCAGTGGCTTGATCACGAGCGCGAACCATGCAGCCACACGCGCGTGCGGTTCCACGACTTCCAGGGTCACGAACTGCGCTTCGTGGACACGCGCAGCTTCGGCCAGATGTGGTGGATTCCTGCGGGCAGCGAGCCCAGCCAGGTGATGCACGGCCTCAGCCGTCTCGGTCCTGAACCGTTCAGTCCGGCGTTCAACGCCGCCTACCTGCAGCAACGCCTGAAGGGGTCGCAGCGACCGATCAAGAACGCCCTGCTGGATCAGGCGCTGGTGGCCGGCATCGGCAACATCTATGCCGATGAATCTCTGTTCACCGCGGGCATCGATCCGCACACCCCCAGCGGCAGGCTTGGGGTGGCGCAGCTTCACCGGCTCCACCAGGCCGTGGTGCGGGTGCTGCAAACGAGCATCGGAGCGGGAGGCACCACCTTCAGCGATTTCAGAGATCTCAGCGGCACCAACGGCAACTACGGCGGCATGGCCTGGGTGTACCGACGCGGCGGCCAGCCCTGCCGGACGTGCGGAACACCAATCCAACGGGAGCGGCTGGCTGGGCGAGGAACCCACTGGTGCCCGTCCTGCCAGCATTGAAGGGCTGCGATCTGCCGATGCCTTTCGATCCACCCACAACCGCTGAGGCTCTGGCCAGCCTGATCCGGGACCTTCATCGCCGCGGCTGGTGTGATGGCACCGGTGGCAATTTCAGTTGCGTACTGAGCAGGGATCCTCTGCGGCTGCTCATGGCGCCCAGCGGGATCCACAAAGGTTCTGTTCGTGGCGCCGACCTGGTGCAGGTGAACGAAGCGGGAGCTGTGGTGGAGGGCAACGGACGGGCCAGCGCAGAGACGCTCTTGCACCTGGAGATCGTGCACACCTGCGGTGCGGGTGCTGTGCTCCACACCCATTCACCGGCGGCAACCCTGCTTTCGCGCCTGGCTCTCCAGAGCCATCAGCACAACGAACATGGCCCTGCGGGGGTTGTGTTTGAAGGGCTGGAGATGATGAAGGGACTGGAAGGCATCACCACCCATCACAGCCGCGTGGTGCTGCCGGTGGTACCGAACGACCAGGATCTGCGTCGGCTGAGTGACCTTGCCTCCCCTTTGCTCAACGACGCCCCCCATGGCCTGCTGGTCGGCGGCCATGGGCTTTATGCCTGGGGCAGCAATCTGTTCACAGCCCAACGGCACGTGGAAATTCTTGAGTTTCTCCTTGATCAGACATGGAGAGAATTGGTGGTCAAGTCCCTGCACCCGACAGCACCTGCCCACTCAACACCGGCGCCATAGCCATGACGTCCACTCTCCCGGCTCGCACAGCCATCAGCCACATCCTTCTTGATATCGAAGGCACCACCTGTCCTTTCGATTTTGTGAAAGACACGCTCTTCCCCTATGCCGCAGATCAGCTGGAAGGCTTCCTTGCCGCAGAAGCCAGCACTCCCCAAGTACAGGTCCTGCTTCAGGCCGTCGAGCAGGCCTGGGAGCAAGAGGATCACAACGAAGCGCTTGAGCTGCTGGCAAAGGCTCGATTGAGCGCCAACGGCTCAACGGCGCAACGCCTGCTGCCCTATCTGAAGTGGCTGATTCAGTGCGACAGGAAACTGACTCCGCTAAAGGATCTCCAGGGGCTCATCTGGGAACGTGGCTATGCGGCCGGCCACCTGTGCGCCCCCCTCTTCGAAGACGTTCCACCAGCGCTGCAGCGCTGGACGCGGATGGGAATAGAGCTTGGGGTGTATTCCTCAGGATCGGTAAAAGCGCAACAGTTGCTATACGGACACAGCGTTGCCGGCAATCTCCAACCACTCTTCGCCGCCTGGTTCGACACCCGCATCGGCGCCAAACAAGAATCCTCCAGCTACACCAGAATCGCCACCCAACTGAAGGTAGAGTCCGAACACATTCTATTCATCAGCGATGCGATCGCGGAGTTGGACGCCGCCAACATCGCTGGCATGCACCCCCTGCTCAGCGACCGGCCCGGCAATCCCTCCCGCGAGGCAGGCACGTTTCCCGTTGTTCAGTCTTTCGCCGGCGTCTATTCCGGGTGATTCCATCCTCCAACAGGAACGTTCCCACACTCCAGCCGATTGCCCCAAGGCTGATGAAAAGTTAAAGCAGGGGTGCTGGCTGGCGCCGCGCCATCGCCAGCAGGGCCGTGATGCCATGCATCACCCACCGCCTGCAAACCGGCTCGGATCGACGAAACATCCACCAGCCTCAGTAGTTTGAGCCCTGCAGATAGCTTCACGGTGGGTTATGAGACGGCCGGGTTGAGCGCCACTGAGCCCAGTACCTGCTGACCCGACCGCGGGGGCTCTCACCTGAGCAGGTGAGCCGCTGGCGTCAAGCCGCTCAAGATACCAACGCACCAAGCCGGTGCTGACGATGGCCGAGCAGAACGGGTACGAAAGGCTCCGTGCCTAGGACAAGCGGGGGTACGCCTCTTGCACCAGGCAGGGCAGTGCCTCCACCGCGGGAGGGGCACAGCTGCCGCACAAACCGCGCGCCCTGCTCCTTCACGAGCGATTCATAGTGATGCCCAGCATGTGTCTTGAATCTGCCCCACCAGCAATCCATCCTCCAGCCAACACGCAACCAACAAAAAAGCCACCCTTTCGGGTGACTTTCAGTGTTTTGCTTCTCTCGATTCATCATCATCAGATGACAAGCTCGATCAAAGCAAAACTTGGTAGGAATGAAAAGTTTTATCCTGGCATTGAGCTATTTTTGCAGGAAGCTACCCTCCAACTATCTTCGCCGCTACTGCGTTTCACAACCGAGTTCGAGATGGATCGGAGTGGGGCCA
>NZ_JAGQBN010000032.1:0-5691 GCF_024345655.1 Synechococcus sp. Lug-A
GCTGGGAGACCCACACCCGCCACTGCCGCAGCTGCTCCGGCGCCGACCGGCGGCTGGGCCAGCTGCAGCCGCTGGCGGCGGCCGTGCTGCTGCTGGCGCTTGGCGCGGCGGCCTGGTGGGGGGCCTCAGCGGCGGCGGCCGCTGCGCTGGTGGTGGCGGCACTGGCGGCAGCGACCTGGTTCCAGGCAGGGCGTTGGCGGCATCAGTTGCGCGTGGGGCGGCCGGTGCCGCCGCGCAACAGCCTGCGCACCACTCCCCGCAACAGGGCCTGAAGCTCAGGCGCGCACCACCGGGATGTCGCTGAGGCGGGTGGTGGCGGCACGCGAGAGCTGCTGCCGCTTCATCGCCCAGGCCGGCCGGAGGCCGCAGGCGGCCCACTGCACGGTGCCGCGGCCGTAGCGGCGGTTGAGGCCATCGATCGTGGCCATCAGGGCTTCGCGCCGCTGCTGCTGCTCCGGCGGCAGCGGCGTGAGCAGGTGGTGCTGCAACTGCTGCAGGGGCTGCAGGTTCTGCAGCAGCACACCGGCCTTCTGCAGGGGTTTGTGGGGGCGGAACAGGCGGTCGGCCAGCGGCAGGGCGGCGGCCAGCAGCACGGCCGTGTCGTTGCTGGCCAGCGGCAGCGACACCGTGGCGGCATTGGCGTAGAAGCTGGTGCCGTTGAAGGGGCTGCTGCGCACGAACACGGTGATGGTGTCGGTGCGTTGGCCCTGGCGGCGCAGCTTCTCGGCGGCGCGGCTGAGGTAGGTGGCGATCGCCTCCCGCAGCTGGGGCAGCTCCCGCACCGGTTCGCTGAAGCTGCGGCTCACGCAGGTTTCCCGCTTGGCGGGCGGCACCGCCACCAGCGGCAGGCAGCTGTGGCCCCGCAACTCCTGCTGCAGCCGCAGCCCCACCACGCCCGCCCTGGCCCGCAGCTCGCCGCTGGCCATGTCGCGCAGCTGCAGCGCATTGGCCACGCCGCGCAGCCGGCACCAGCGCGAGAGCTTGCGGCCGATGCCCCACACATCTTCGATCGCGACGGCCGCCAGCCAGGGATCGGGGGCGGCCACCGCCCCAAGATCGAACACACCGCCGTGGGCGCGGTTCTGCTTGGCCAGCTTGTTGGCCACCTTGGCGAGCAGCTTGGAGGGGGCGATGCCCACCGCCACCGGCAGCCCCAGATGCCGCCGCACCTGGGCCCGCAGCGCCTGGCCCCAGGCGGTGAGATCAGCGCCGGTGCCTGCCGCGCCACCGGTGCCGGCGGGGCGGCGCAGGCGGCCGAACGCTTCGTCGATCGAATAGACCTCCAGCTCCTCCACCCAGGGCTCGAGCGTGAGCATCAGGCGGTGGCTCATGTCGGCGTAGAGGGCGTAGTTGGAGCTGCGCACCACCACCCCGAGCCGCTCCAACTCGCGGCGCACCTGGAAATAGGGGGTGCCCATGGCGATGCCGAGGGCGCGGGCCTCGGCGCTGCGGGCCACGATGCAGCCGTCGTTGTTGGAGAGCACCACCAGCGGCCGGCCGATCAACGAGGGATCGAGCGCCGCCTCGCAGGAAGCGTAGAAGTTGTTGCCGTCGATCAGCGCGGTGGCCCAGGCCATGGAGGTTGGGGTGGAGGGGGCTCAGAGCGGGTGGATCACGTGGATGGCCACGCCCCAGAGGAGCGTGTCGTCGCCCTCGCCCAGGGCCAGCGGCGGGTAGGCGGGATGAGCCGCCTCCAGCCGCAGGCGACCGCGGTGCAGCACCAGGCGCTTGAGCGTGAAAGCCCCCTCCAGCACGGCCACCACGATGCGGCCGGGGCGCGGCTCGACGCTGCGATCGACGATCAGCAGGTCACCGTGATGGATGCCGGCCTCCACCATCGAATCGCCGCTCACGCGCAGGAAGAAGGTGCTGCTGGGGCGGGCGATCAGCTGCTCGTTGAGGTCGATGCCGGTTTCGACGTAGTCGTCGGCGGGGCTGGGGAAACCGGCAGCCACGCTCTCGCCGGCCAGGGGCAGCAGCAGGCCGGTGCGGCACTGGCGCAGGGGCCGCGGGAGCGGCTGGGGCTCGGGCGGTGACTGGGCCTGGGCCGCAAGCCGTGACTGGGGATCAGGCCGTGAGCGGAGCTCTCGCCGTGACTGGGCTTCAAGCCGTGACCGGGCCTCCGGCAGCGGCAGGGAATCAGGCGGTGGCTGGGCGGGCATGGGCCCCGGGACAGGTCCTGCAGATTAGTACAGATGTACCAGAATCAACGGGGTCGGCAGCGCGGAAATAGCCTGCGGCAACGCTGCCAGCGGGCCATGCATGCGGCAATCACCCGGCCAGCGGCCAACAGCGTCGCCCGTGATGGCGCCTCCCGTGATGGCGGCTGTCGTGACACCGTCTTCCGTGGCACCACCTCCCCTGGCGCCGCCGCCTTCCGACTCCAGCGCCGCTGGGGCCAGCTCCCGTGGGAACGCAGCCTGAGGCGCGGGGCGCTCGCTGCCGTGATGGTGCTCAGCTGCACCGGCGCATGGGCCGCGGAGCTGGCCGGGCCGGGGGTGATCTGGCGGCTGCGCCAGGGGGCGGGCTGGGTGTACGTGGCCGGATCGATGCACGGCCTTCCCGCCACGCGCAGCACCCTGCCGGCCACCTATGTGCGCGCTTACGCCGCCGCCGCGCGGCTGGTGATGGAAATCGATCTGAAGAGCACAAGTCCGGCGGAGCTGGCTGAGGAACTGCTGCGCCGCGGCCTGCAGGACGGCGGCGGCACGCTCAGCACCGACCTGGGACCGCAGCGCTGGCGGCAGCTGCAGCCGCTGCTGAAGAGCGCCGGCCTGACGCCGGAACTGGCCGAGCCGCTGAAACCTTGGGCGGTGGCGCTGATGCTGGCCTCGGGCCAGCTGCTGCGCAGCGGCTATGGCGGCGAGAACGGCGTGGAGGCCCAGCTGCAGGCACGGGCCGCGGCCGATCGCAAACCGGTGACGGGGCTGGAGACAGCCAGCGTTCAGCTGGGGCTGCTGGCGGGCCTGCCGCTCAGCGACCAGCTGGCGCTGCTCGATCAGGCGATCGCGGAACAGGAGCCGCTGCCACGCCGCCTGAACGAGCTGGAGACCGCCTGGCGACTCGGGGATCTGGCCACGCTGGAGCGGCTGGCGCTCGCGAACGACGGCTCAACCCCGGGCGTACGGGCGGTGCTGCTCGACCGCCGCAACAGCCACTGGCTGCCGCCGATCGAGTCCTTCCTGCAGCAGCCGGACAACACCCTGGTGGTGGTGGGGGCCGCCCACCTGCTGGGCGACGGGGGGCTGATCGCCCTGCTGCGCCGCCGGGGGCTGGTGGTGGAGCGTGTGCTGGATGAGGGGAGGCTCCCGCCGGCAGCGCCGGCAGGGGCAGGCCCCGCGACCCTCGCCCCCTAAAGGCGCAGCTGAAAGCCGTCGCGGCGGTGGAAATCGGGCGCGCTGCCGGGGTGGGCCAGGGCCCAGTAGGTGAGGGCGCCGCCGGCCTGCTCCACCACGGCGGTGACTGCCAGCTCCAGCGGGCCGCCGCCGGGCAGGAGGGCGGCAAGGTCGCAGGTGAGCTCAAGCTCCAGAACGCCAGGCGTGCGCGTGACCCGGAAGGGCAGCGCCTGCAGCGCCGCCGCCGGCGCCATCCCCTGGCGGTAGCCACTGAAGCGGTAGACGTTCCAATGGCCGGCGGGGGAGAGGTTCACCTCCCAGTAGGCGTCGGCACCGGGAGTGGCCAGGAAGAACTCCAGGCAGGTGGTCTGCCAGAGGTCATCGCAGCGCTGGGGCAGCGCCGCCGGCTCCGGCAGGCACACGCCCTCGAGCGCGCCCGCCAGCCGCCAGCCGATCTGCAGCTCCGCGCCGCGCCGCACCACCTGACCGGTGAGGGTGAGGGCCGCCGCTGGGGGAGACGCCGCTGAGGAGGCCGCCATGAAGGGATGAAGCGTGAAGGCGTGGGAGTCCAGAGGTGGCGATGAGGGTGGCGAGGTCATGCCATCACCGCCGCGACGATCGCGCGGATCTCGGCTTCCTGCGCCTCGATGCTGGCGGCGAGAGCGAACTGCACCAGGGCCCGCTGCAGGTTCTGCCCCGGCCGGCGCACCTTGAAGTACACGTCGCCGGCGAGATGGTCGGTGAGGAAACGCACCCCCAGCTCGAAGGCCAGCAGGCGGATCGCGTCGTAGAGGAAGGCCACGTCGTCGGTGGTGAGCATGGGGCGGGCCGCCGCCGCATAACCCTCCAGCAGCGCCGCGCAGAAGCCGGTGTCGAAGCGCACCGCGCGCCAGTCGGCGGCTTCCTCCCCGGCGAGGTTGCAGGCCGAGCGCAGGCAGTCGCCGATGTCGTAGTGGATCAGGCCCGGCTTCACGGTGTCGAGATCCACCAGGCTGATCGCGGCGCCGCTGGCCGCATCGATCAGCACGTTGTTCACCTTCGGGTCGCCATGGATGGGGCGCAGCTGCAGCCGGCCACTCCCCTTGGCGTCCTCCAGCACCGACGCCCACCGCTGCCGTTCCGCCACAAAGGCAGCGCAGTGGCGCAGCTCGGGGGAGGCGGGCGGCGGTGACGCGGCGCAGACCCGGTGGTAGGCCGCCAGGTAGGTGGGGGTGATGTGAAACCCCTCCAGCGTGTCCACCAGCTGGTCCACCGGCAGATCGCTCACCAGCCGGTGGAAGCGGCCCAGGCCATAGCCCACCTCACGGGCCTGCCCGGTGTCACTGAGCTGGTCGAGGCTGCGGGCGCCGCCGATGAAGGTGGTCATGCGCCAGAAGGCGCCGTCGCACTCCAGCCAGGGATCAGCGCCGCCCTGCAACGGCACCACGCGCGGCACCTCCCAGCGGCGGCCCAGGCCGGACGCCGGCGCCTGCAGCTGGCGCTCGGCATGGGCGGTGAAGGCCAGCAGGTTGCGCATCACATCCCGGGGCTGGCGGAACACGTGGGTGTTGAGGCGCTGCAGCACATGGGAGCCGCCGGGGGCCCCCACCAGCTGCACCAGGTAGGTGTCGTTGACGTTGCCGCCGCCGAGCGGGGCGATCGCCTGCACCGGAGCGCCGAGCGCGAACTGCTCGGCCACCGCCACCAGATCGGGCGCGGCGGGCGGCGATGGCACTGCGGGGGCAGCCCCCGGCTCGTCGGTCATGGCCTGCGCGGCAGCCTGCGCTGCGGATGGTGCCACCCACCCTGCCGCGCCGCCCGTCCCCGGCTCAACCGCTGGCCAGCAGCCTCGCCCGCCAGCGGTCGCTGAGGTCTTCCCCCAGCAGCGTGAGCAGGGCATAGACCAGCACCAGCGCCAGCAGCTGGTCCCAGGCGAACGAACTGAGGCTCTCCAGCAGCTGGCTGCCGAGGCCCGTGGCGCCCACCAGGCTCACCACCACCGATTCCCGCAGCATCACATCGCTGCGGTAGGCGGCATAGGCGAGGTAGGGGCGGGCCACACCGCTGAGGCGGCCGTAGAGCAGGGCCAGCCGCGGCCCGCTGCCGGCGCAGGCCAGCGCCTGCTCCGTGGCCGGGCTGGCATCGGCGGCGCTCTCCAGCAGCAGGCGGCCGAGCACACCGAGGTTGTGAAAGCCGAGGGCCAGCGCACCGGTGACGACACCGGGCTGCAGCACCAGCAGCAGCAGCAGGGCCGTGAGCGGCGGCGGCCAGAGGCGGCCCAGCGCCCAGACCAGGCGCAGCGGCGCCCGTAGCCAGCGGGACGGGGCCGCCAGCAGCAGCAGCAGGGGCGCCAGACCCACCGCCAGGCAGGCCGCCA
>NZ_JAGQBN010000033.1:0-5519 GCF_024345655.1 Synechococcus sp. Lug-A
ATTCCGCTGGAGCGCCAGGCGCCGGAGCGGGCCGCGGCAGATCTGGCCTGCACTGGCAGCCTGGCGCCTGCCTGGCTGGCCGCTGCCGGCCTGCCGGTCGATCCCGGCAGCGGCCGTGTCCGCACGGCGGCCAGCCTGGAGGTGGTGGGCCGCCCCGGCCTGTTCGCCTGCGGTGACTGCGGCCTGATCGACGGCCAGCCCCGTCCCCCATCGGGGGTCTGGGCGGTGCGGGCCGCGCCGGTGCTGGCGGCCAATCTGAAACGCAGCATCGACAGCCCCGGCCGCCCCCTGCGGCCCTGGCGGCCCCAGCCGTTCGCTCTGCAACTGCTCGGCGATGGCGGCTGGCAACCGGCCGGTCCACGGGCCCTGGCCCTGTTCGGGCCGCTGGCGCTCGGTCCGCACCGCTGGCTGTGGCACTGGAAGCAGGCCATCGACCAGGCGTTCATGGACCGCTTCACCGCTCTGCAGCCGATGGGTGCCGCCCCTGCGGCGGAGCCCATGCCCTGCCGCGGCTGCGCCGCCAAGCTGCCCGCCGCTCCACTGCAGGCGGCCCTGGGGCGACTCGCTGCGGCTGCCGTCCCCGCCGATGACGCCGCCGTGGTGGCCCGGCTCGACGACGGCGCGCTGCTGCTGCAGAGCGTGGATGGCTTCCCGGCCCTGGTGGACGACCCCTGGCTCAACGCCCGCCTCACCACCCTGCATGCCTGCAGCGACCTCTGGGCCTGTGGGGCGCCGGTGGAGAGCGCCCAGGCGCTGGTGACCCTGCCGGCCGCGGCGGCCGCCGTGCAGGAAGAGCTGCTGGTGCAGACCCTGGCGGGGGTGTGTTCCGTGCTGGAGCCGCAGGGGGCCGTGCTGCTGGGCGGGCACACCCTGGAGGGCCGCGATGGTGCCGGGCTCAGCCTGGCGCTCACGGTCAACGGCCGGGTGGCGCCGGCGCAGTTCTGGCGCAAGGGCCCGCTCCAGCCGGGTGATGTGCTGCTGCTCAGCCGCCCGCTCGGCAGTGGCGTGCTGTTCGCGGCGGCGATGGCGGCGGCCGCGGATCCCGCCTGGATCGAGCAGGCGCTGGCGGTGCTGCAGCAGAGCCAGGCGCCGCTGCTGCCGCTGCTGGCGCGTCACGGCTGCCGGGCCTGCACCGATGTGACCGGCTTCGGGTTGCTTGGCCACCTCGGCGAGATGATCGCCGCCAGCCCGGCCGTGCGTGTCGCCCTCGACTGGGCCGCCGTGCCGGCGCTGCCCGGTGCCCTGGAGCTGCTGGCCGCCGGTGTGGCCAGCAGCCTGGCCCCCGCCAACGCCACCGCCCTGGCGCTGCTGGACGGTGCGGTGCAGCTGGAAGGTCCTGGCCCGCACGGCCTTGAGCCCGCCCACAGGGCTCTGCTGATCGATCCCCAGACCTGCGGCCCGCTGCTGGCGGCGCTGCCAGCCAGCAATGCCGCTGCCGCCCTGCAGGACCTGCGGGCGGCCGGCTTCGGCGCTGCTGCCCTGATCGGCCGGGTGCTGGCTTAGATCAGGCCGTCCGCCAGCAGCCGGACGGCGGCCTGCTCCGCGCTCTGTTCCCCCAGCTCCACGCTGGCGACGCCACGACCGCTGAGGTCGTGGTCGTAGCAGCGGTCGTAGTAATCGAGCATCTGCCGGCAGGCTTCGGCCGCCTCCCCGTTGGCGATCGCCTCCAGGGCGATGGCCGTGCGCTGGGGGCCCAGCCGCTTGGCGATGCGACGGGTGGCCTCCGCCACCGCCTCCGGGTCGTGCTGGCCGTAGACCGCCACCAGGTGGTCCAGCCGCTGCTCCAGCGGCCGTTGCACCTCCAGCACCGGTGCTGCCTTCATCTGGCGCCAGAGGCCGGCCGGGATGCGGCAGCGGCCCACCATGGCGCTCTCCGCCTCCAGCCAGATCGCCGCCGCCCCCTCCAGCGCCTGCAAGGCCATGGCCAGCTGGTTCTCGTAGTGCTCCGTGCTGGGTTGCTGCGGCAGCCCCAGCCCGCCGAAGCTGCTGCCGCGGTGGTTGGCAAGGCCTTCGAGGTCCACCACGGCGACCCCGAGCTGCTGCAGGGCCAGCAGCAGCTCGGTCTTGCCGCAGCCGGTGCGGCCCCCCAGCAGGCGCAGCGGCCAGGGCCGCTCGAACAGCTCCAGCGCCCAGCGCCGGAAGCTCTTGTAGCCGCCGTGCAGCAGGCGCACCGGCAGCTCCAGGCTCTCGGCCAGCAGGGCCACGTTGCCGGAGCGCATGCCCCCCCGCCAGCAGGTGAGCCGCAGCGGCGCCCCCTCGGCTTCGGCGCTGCAGGCGGCCAGATCCGCCGCGAGCTCCTTCAGGCGCGGGCCCACCACCGCCAGTCCATGCAGCACCGCTGCCTGGCGCCCCTGCTGCTTGTAGAGCGTGCCCACCTCCGCCCGTTCGGCATCGCTGAACAGCGGCAGGTTGACGGCGCCGGGAATGTGGCCCTGGGCGAATTCCGCCGGGGTGCGCACATCCAGCAGCGGCCCCGTCTCCTGCAGGAAGCGCTCGATCGGCTGGGGCACCACCATCGCCAACCCGGGGCACGACGTTGTGAGCGCCATAGTGGCTCCAGGGCCGCCCTGCTGCGGCGCACCTTGCTTGCACGGCACCCCGGGCAGCGCGACGTGTGGCTCCTCGGACACCTCCTCGTGCCTCCTCGCTCCGCTGTGCTGCGAGCTGCTTCTGCGTTTCCCAGCGCAGTTGCCCGTTCAGCCGCCTGCGTGCCGAGGCGCCGGCCTGGGCCTCACCCGCCTCCCGCTCTGATCCTTCCCCCCGATCCCCTCTCACCGATGACGTTCCGCATCCGTGCCACCGCTGCGCTGGTGGGCCTTTCCCTGGCGCTGCTGCCGGCCCTGGCCCCCGCCGGCGGCCCCCTGCCGTCGCTGCTGAGCGAGGCGAAGGCGCAGCAGAACACCAAGGTGCTGCGCATCGGTGCGATCCCCGACCAGAAGCCTGAGGTGCTCAACCGGCTCTACCCGCTGGTGGCCAATGAACTCAGCCGTCAGCTGGGTGTGAAGGTCACCTATGTGCCGGTGGTGGATTACGCCGCAGCCGTCACCGCCTTCCGCACCGGTGGGCTGGATCTGGTCTGGTTCGGCAGTCTCACGGGGGTGCAGGCGCGCCTGCAGAAGCCCGGCGCCCAGGTGGTCGCCCAGCGCGACATCGACGCCTCGTTCCAGAGCGTCTTCATCGCCAACACCAGCAGCGGCCTCAAGCCGATCTCCAACGTGAAGGGGCTGAGCGAGCTGAAGGGCAAGCGTTTCACCTTTGGCTCGGAGAGCTCCACCTCCGGCCGCCTGATGCCCCAGTTCTACCTGAACCAGGCCGGGGTCAAGCTCAGCGATTTCGCCGGCGGTGTCCCCGGCTTCAGCAGCAGCCATGACGCCACCATCGCCCTGGTGCAGAGCGGCGCCTACCAGGCCGGCGCCCTCAGCGAAGAGGTGTGGCGCAGCAACCTCAGCGAGGGCAAGGTCAACCGCGCCAAGGTGATCCAGATCTGGAAAACCCCCGGCTACCCCAACTACCACTGGCTCGCCCAGCCCGATCTCGACAAGCGCTTCGGCAAGGGCTTCAGCACCCGCATGCGCACGGCGATCCTCAGCTGGCGGACCACCGACCCCGAGCAGAAGCAGATCCTCGCCCTGTTCGGCGCCCAGCGGTTCATCCCCGCCAAGGCTGCGGATTACGCCCGCATCGAGCAGGTGGGCCGTCAGATCGGCAAGATCCGCTGAGGACGCACCGATGAACCCGGTGCTCGAACTGCGCGGCATCACGGTGCCGGGCCAACCGCGACCGCGGCTGGAGGGCATTGACCTCACCATCCGCCAGGGCGAGCGGGTGGCGTTGCTCGGGGCCAGCGGCGCCGGCAAGAGCACCCTGCTGGCGGTGGCTAATGGGCTGCTGCCAGCGCAGCACGGTGAGGTGTTGTGGGAGGGCCGGCCACCGGCCCGCTCACGGCGGGGCCGCCGTCTGCAGCAGGCCCGCATCGGCACCCTCTGGCAGGACCTGCGCCTGGTGGAGGAGCTGAGCGTGCAGCAGAACCTCAATGCCGCGCGGCTGGCGGTCTGGGGCTGGCCGAAGGCCCTGCTCAACCTGCTGCTGCCGCTCGAAACCGACGCCTGCCGCCAGGCGATGGCGACGATGGACCTGGAGCCGCACCTGCTGGAGCGGCCGGTGTCGGCCCTCTCCGGCGGCCAGCGCCAGCGGGTGGCCATGGCACGGCTGCTGCGCCAGGACCCGGTGCTGCTGCTGGCCGATGAACCTCTGGCCAGCCTTGATCCCCGCCTGGCGGCGGAGCTGCTGGCCCTGCTGCTGCGTCAGGCGGTGCCGCCGCGTGCCCTGCTGCTCAGCCTGCACCGCCCCGATCTGCTGGAGGGCTTTGATCGGGCGATCGGTCTGCGGCAGGGCCGGCTGGTGTTCGACGGGCCGATCGCCGCGGTGCACCGGGCGCTGCTGACCGACCTCTACGAAGGCACGCCGCCGTGCAGCTGAGAGTTGCGCCGCCGCTGCTGGTGCTGCTGCCGGCCCTGGTGCTGCTGCCGCTGGGGCTGGTGCTGCCGGGCCTCAGCCACGGCGGCGGCTGGGAGCTGATCGGTCAGTTCGCCATGGCGGCGCTGACGCCGTCGCTGGATCCGGTGGTGCTGCGCTCGGTGGCCGGTGGGCTGCTGGTGACCGTGGCGATGGCGCTGCTGGGCTGGGCGGTGAGCCTGGTGCTCGGCCTGCTGCTGGGCGTGGCCAGCTCCCGCACCGTCTGGACCACCCTCAGCGGCAGTGCCCTGCCCGCCACCGGCATCCGCCGCCTGCTGGCCGTTCCCCGCTCCATCCATGAACTGATCTGGGGGCTGCTGCTCCTGCAACTGCTGGGGCTGCAGCCAGCGGTGGCCGTGCTGGCGATCGTGATCCCCTATGCGGCGCTGGTGGCGCGGGTGCTGAGTGATCTGCTCGACGCGCTGCCCACCACCAACGTGGAGGCCCTGCGGGCCGGTGGGGCGCCGGCGCCGGCCGCGTTACTCACGGCGCTCGGCCCCGCCCTGCTGCCGGGGGTGCTGAGCTACGGCGGCTACCGGCTGGAGTGCGCCCTGCGCAGCGCCACCCTGCTGGGGGTGTTCGGCCTTGGCGGCCTCGGCACCGAGCTGAAGCTCACCATGCAGTCGCTCGCTTTCCACGAGCTCTGGACCGGCCTGTGGCTGCTGCTCGCCGTGATGCTCAGCCTGGAGGCCGGCCTGGGCCATCTGCGGCGACGTTGGCTGATGCCCGTGCGCTTCGGTCTGCAGCAGCCGTCGGTGGGGCTGTGGGCGCGGGAGATGCTGCTGGTGCTGCTGGCCCTGCTGCCGCTCTCGCTGCTGCTGGGTCATGCCCTTGGCGTGCAGCCCCAGGCGCTGCTCAGCGTGCAGCCGTTGCCGCCGCTGCAGAGCGACTGGCCCAGCGTGCTGGCCCTGCCCTGGCCGGCGCTGGTGGGCGGCACCCTGGGGCTGACGCTGCTGGCGGCCTGCCTGGCGGTGGGTCTGGCGCCCCTGCTGCTGCTGCTGGCT